>NZ_JAUBPT010000060.1:20087-44675 GCF_036700905.1 Microcoleus sp. S13_C3
GTAGATGGCGGTTTAGCCTTGGGTGGGGGCGGGTTTATGAAATTATGGGTTTTAGGCAATTATTGTTGGTGAAACCCCCCCCTACAATCCTCGATCGCAGCTTGGAACTTTTACAAAATTTTACCAGATTAAGAATTGGCCAGGGGCAGCACTAAACTAGCGACAATTAAATTGTTTTCTAACATTTCTATAGAAAAGTTTCCCCCCATTAAGTCTACTGCTCGCTGACAAATTAAGAGATTTTGCACGATCGACCTATGGGAACTAGAAACCGCTAATATATCGGGTTCGGAACCGCCGTTGAAGGCAGCAATTAACTGTCGATCGCACGCGCCGCTATCGATCACAGACAATTCTAACAAATCTTCCCCCAACAACTCAGAGCGAATCTCAATCTTGGCGCCAACAGCAGAGCGTCTGCAAGCCGTCGCCAGCAATTCGCACAGTATCAAATCCAGCTTGATACAGTCCCCGCGAACGCTCAAAGTCTGGCCAGCAGGCATCGACACAGCAGTTTCTCTGTGCACATCCAGCAAGACTTGCGACTGTTTGACCAGGGGGGCCGTTCGATCGAGCGATCGCCTCAGCCAAGCGCTCACAGCCACCGCATCTTGTGCGAATTGCAGCCGCCAATGTTCCTGTTTCAGCAGCAAATGAGTTGACCCCAAAGCATTGCCCATTTGCCGCAAAACCTGTTGGTATCGCAACATTTTCAGAGCATCCTTTTGTTCCTTCGCCGACTGCAAAATCGACTGACTCAACTCCCCCAACTCCTTCACCCCCGCTCCCACCGTGCGGTAAAACTCCTCAAAACGGCGCTGTTTGTACCAGTTGAGCAACTCCAGATCCAATCGCTGCGACTCGGCGGCAGATTGCACCGCCAAATACCTGCGCCACCAAGCCAACTGAGACGCCATCGAGCTGAGTAAACTCACCGACAACTCCGACCATTGGCGGCCCGGAGCGTCTGCAGCCACCACAACGCCCACCGGAGCGTGTTCTGGGGCCGTCCGCAGCGCCACCGTCATAATCTCGCCAATTCCCGGACTGCGGAGCCACCGCTTTGTCGCCAGTGGCAGTTGGCTCGTGCTCTGTTGCACCACGCAGTTAGCAGCCAGGGTTTGTTGGATCAAAGCATCTGTTTGGACAGGAATCACCGCCTCGGGATTGAGGGCAAATACGGGATTAGCAGCTACCGTCGCCACGATGGAACCTTCCTCATCACCGGGATTCCAAGTAATTACGGCTACTAAAGGACAGGCAATTGTCTGGGAAACGTGTTGAGCAAAGTTACGATCGAGCTTTTGTAACGGCAACTCTGGGAACAGCGTCGGTGAAGCAGCAGATATCTCTTGCTCAGATTGCTCATCAGGAGAATGGTGCAAAACCGCCAAACCCGATTTGAGCGATCGCTCAAATTGCTGATATTTGTCGATTGCCGAACTCTGCTGCCACGAGTGCAGGATCAATCCGAGTTGTTCGCCCACTAGCCGAACTAATTCTTGCTCAGATCGCCTCCAAGTGCGAGTTGCACTGTGCCCGACAACCAGCAAACCCTCGATCGATTTGCGATTGGCGATTTTCGATTTGAGATTGGGGTTTTCTCCCTCTGGCTTTTTCGCCCGAGTGCTCGATGCCAACAGCGATCGCACCCCAGCTTCCCCCAACACTTCCCGCCAAGCGCCCAACCGCCCGTCTTCCTCCCAATTTTCAATAGCTAGAGGTGCACTTTCTTGCAACAGCCCCACGTCAGCCACATCGAGGGCGTTGAGTGGCGACGGCACTGGCCTGCGATTGCGGGGCAAATGTTGGCAGACAATTTCAAAGCGATTTTGTTCTTCGCCGTACAGCAGCAGCAAAAAGTATTCGCATTTGAGCCGATCGCACAACTGTTCGGCGGTATTTTTCAAAGTCGCCTCCCAGTCAGCATCGCTGTAGATGGCGTGAGCTATTCCGGCAGTTAAATCTCGATCGATCTCTGTTTGTTGAATTTTCTCCTCCATCTCCGACATAGGAGCCGTCAGAGCCACTAACTGCGCCACTCCCCGCAGGTAATGCTTTTCATTGTCTTGCCAAATCCGGGGTTCGCTGGCTTCGACTGCCAAAAATCCCAACAATTCCCCTTCCGAAACAATCGGCGCAGCCAACAGAGAGCGAGCGCGGATTTGCTGCATCAACCGCCCTGTCAGCTCAGTTTTCAGAGAACTTTGAGATTCACCGATCCAAACCATTTCTTCCCGGCCTAAAGCCTGATAAAATTCGCCCAAGTCTTGGACGGTGATGCCCGAAGCCGGTCGGCCGGGCCCGCCCAAACCCGGAGTAACTTCGCGGTTGCTGACTCGGCGCCAAAAATAGCGCCGCTCTCGCTCGAACCAATAAACATTGGTGCGCGTCGGCTCGATAAATTCATGAGTTTGTTCGACCACCGCTTGCAAGTATTGGTCGAGCGATCGCAATTCCCCCAACTGCGAAATCAGCGCAAAAAGAGACTCGTCTGGGTGTTTAACTTGTTGTCGCTGCCAGTCTTTTTCTATTTGGTAAAGAGCAGTTGCCAGCGCTCCAAATACGATCGCCAACTGCGTTTTTTCCCCCGACTTTGGCGACGCTCCCCATACCTCAGTTCCGAGCAAAATCACGCCGTAGCAGCGGTCTTTGTAGCGCAGCGGAAACAGAGTCGTGCCTTGAATATTGAAAGTTTGAGCTGCTTTGCGCCATTCTCCGGCTCGGTTTTCCGATCGCAAATCCGGAACTCCCACCGGGCGGAGCTGAATCACCACTTGTTCGAGCAAATCCCCCGGACTGAGAGCAAACCGCTGTTTGAGAAAAGACAGGTCGCCGTTAGGAGTTATGCCGCCTTTCCCGAACAATCTGTGGGCTTGTCGATCGTACAACCCGATCCAAATCAACCGCCAGTCAAATTCCGTTTGCAAGTAACCGAGTGTGGTCGAAAGTAGCACTTCAACATTCTCCTCTTCTCGGAGAGTCTGGAGAACGCGCTCTAGGGTCGCGATTTGTTCGTCTAAATCCTTTGGTCTTTGCTGCTGCCCCATTTCCAAGCTTCCCCGCACCTTGTCTAATTTAAAATTACTAGCTTAAAAATTCAAAAAATTAAAATGCAACAGAGTCAACTTATAATATAATCGTCTCACTTATGCTTCAATCTCAAACATTGGATAAAGTCGATCAAAGTTGAAGTAAAAACTTCGCCTTCCCTGCCTGCTCGTGAATATTTTTATTTTCCTTCTCCTTTCTAATTTGTAAATTGCCCCAGTAGAAATCATTGGATATTTATCAATCAAGTGTACGCCCGCTGTTGTTTTCCGTATTGAAAACCGATGCCGAGTGGGTGCACAACCGCACTCTCCAACTTCTCGAACTCGCAGCCAGAACCCAGTCAAACCCCGCCACCAGCCAAATACTCTCTCGATTGCAGAAATCTTTGGGAGTCCAAGATTCTCGCCTCGAACAATCTTTGTGGGGACTGAGCTTTAACAATCCTGTCGGCTTGGCCGCCGGATTTGATAAAAACGGCGTAGCTGCTGACATTTGGGCAAATTTTGGCTTTGGCTTTGCCGAACTCGGCACTGTCACTTGTCAACCACAGCCGGGAAACCCCCAACCTCGCTTGTTTCGCTTGACGGAGGACAGTGCAGCCCTCAACCGCATGGGATTTAACAATCAAGGAGCTGCGGCAATGGCAGCCCGGTTTCAGGCCGCACAGAAACCGTCCCCACTCGATGCCCAGCGCCCCATGCCTCAGTCTCGGTTCCCCTTGGGCATCAATCTCGGTAAATCTAAGGTAACACCGTTAGAGCAAGCAGCAGCCGACTATTTGGAGAGTTTTAAGCTGCTGAAAGATTGGGGCGACTATTTTGTAGTCAACGTTTCGTCTCCGAATACGCCTGGGTTGCGATCGCTCCAAGATGCTGCTGGGCTTAGCACAATTTTGGAAATTTTGCAACAAGAAAATCAGGGAATCAAGCCCATTTTAGTCAAGATTGCGCCGGATTTGGAGTCCGAGGATCTCGTATCAATCCTCGACTTAGCAAAAACCTACCAACTAGCAGGAATTATCGCTACAAATACCACCATCCGCCGCGATGGATTGAAAACACAAATATTGCGAGAAACAGGCAAACCAATCGCCGAAGAAGCCGGGGGAATTAGCGGGCTTCCTGTGCGGGAGCGATCGACAGAAGTAATCCGATTTATCTGGCAATATACAAAAGGCGAATTACCTATAATTGGAGTTGGTGGCATTTTCACCGCCGAAGATGCTTGGGAAAAAATAGCCGCCGGTGCGAGTTTAATTCAAGTTTACACTGGTTGGGTTTACGAAGGGCCTTGGATGGTGCGCCGGATTCTCCAAGGTTTGTTGCAAAAGTTAGAAGAACACGGATTTAGTTCTATTTCTGAGGCAGTAGGTTCGGACAATCAATAGACATAGGAGTGAAAAGCAAGTCTGGCAGGCAGGATGCCTGCCCCACAAGAATTGTTGAAGAAATCTAATAAATTCTTGCAGCAGGATTTACGCACCGACTCTAACGAGTTACAGCAGTTTTTAGCAATATGAGGTACAGTCTGGCGTGGGGCATGGGGCATGGGGCATAGGGCATGGGATTGCCCCCTGTACCTCATAAATCTGCAATCTGCTGTATTACCGCTTGAATAATAATCGGCCCTGCATCCATCGGAGCTCTCACAAAATGCACCGTACAACCAGCAAATTTTACACCAGATCGCAGCATCCGCGAACAAGTACGCATTCCTTTAAATGCGGGCAGTAAACTGGGATGGCAATTAATCACGCGATTCCACCATTGCTCGACAAACCAAGGTGATAAAAGTCGATTAAAATCAGCAAGGCAAATAAATTCTCTCCCGTACTCTTGTAAAACAAGATGAAGTTTCCGGTCAAATGTCTCGCGATCCGGATAATCTTCGTGATTAATTATCAGCATCGACAGACCTGCCTGTTTCACTCGCTCGATCGCCAGTTCGTTATTTGCATTAGAAATTATCAAAGCAATTTCAGCATCAATATTACCCTTTTTGCATCCTTCGATTAGTGCATTGAGCAGCCATCCACTCCCGGAAATAATCGCCGCCACTTTTAGCATCTGATTAACTCTTGAAATTTCCTTATAAAGGCACTAGCCGATCGCTGTATTTGATCAAAACTTTATAATCTCGATCGTACCACGCCCTAGGTATCATATCTTGAACTTGAGCGACATCAACAAGCTGGCTTTTCGTTCCGTAGGCAGATTCCGTTTCATAGATGATTTTTTCCTGGAGAATTATCTCTCGCTTGAAGGGAAAAATCATCATAGGAACACCGTATTTTTGCAGGGGAGGCAAGTAGTTTTCAAGTAAGGAAATATCTACCGGATAGCCTCGACAAAGGTCAACGGTTGAATAAACTGCAACTATCAATTTACCGTCTATATATGTCCAGCCAGCTTCATACAACTTGCTGATGTTTAGACAGTCTTTATAGCAGTTGATTGTGCCTCGTTGAGGATGATACACAGGAATCAGCCATTCAGGGGCTTTGTTAATTGCTTGTGCTTTTGCTTTCCGATCGTGATAGTGAGCTTCTCCAACAGCTAACCAGCTTTGGCAGTCTCGTCTAATATCCATGAGTTCACCCAGAATCTGACTCACAGTGCGATCTCTAAAAAAACTATCAGCCAACACCATACCAACAGTTTCCTAACACTAATACTACAAAATGTTTTTGTTTTTCCTCGATTTCAATTAGTATTACATCAAAAGTAAATCGGGTATCGGAATCTTCAATAATCTTAACAACTCGATTTAGCTAAGACGCATCTAATCAAATATTTCCGCTAACTTCAAAGCATTAACTTGAGCTTGAGCTTTATGCAGCGACTCCTGCCATTCCCTTTCCGGATCGCTATCAGCAACAATCCCCGCACCCACTTGTCCCCAAACAACTCCCCCCGTCGTACCGTCACTTTTTGGTGCATATAAAAGGGTGCGAATCAAAATATTTAAATCCAGGTTGCCGCGCCAGTCCAAATAACCGCAGGAACCGTAAAATAAATTGCGCTTCACTGGTTCCAATTCTTCGATGATTTCCAGACAGCGCACTTTCGGACAACCTGTAATCGTACCCCCCGGAAATACCCCTCGAATTAAGTCGATCGCGTCGCAATCTCGTCTTAATGTACCGATAACATTACTGACGAGGTGCATCACGTGACTGTAGCGTTCAATCGTCAGAAATTCGTTAACTTTTACCGAACCCCATTCACACACCCTCCCGATATCGTTGCGCTCTAAGTCAACTAACATAATATGTTCGGCTCTTTCTTTGATATTCTCTATTAATTCCTGTGCTAATTGCTCATCTTGAATGGAGGTTAAACCTCGCGGTCTCGTTCCCGCGATCGGTCTAGTATCCACTTTTTTTCCTAATAATTGAACCAGTCTTTCCGGCGAACAACTAACTATCGCCCCCCACGGAGTTTGCCAATAACTTGCAAAAGGCGAAGGATTGATCCGTTGCAAAGCGCGATAAATTGACCAACTACTGCAATCTGTACGGGATTCAAATCGCAAAGATAAATTAGCCTGAAAAATATCGCCCGCATGAATATACTTCTGAGCTTTTCGCACTATTTCTTTATACTCACTCTGAGATAATTGGAAAATAGGAGTAGCGGAATTTTGTTGAGAATTTTTCGGTAAATTATTCTGGATTATTTCACCCTCGGTTTGCTCTAATTGATGCTGCATAACATCGAGGTGAGAAGGTTGACTAGCAGCCAACCAGAGAATTTGCGTTTGATGGTCTAAAACCGCAAAAGATTCTGGTTCGTACCAACAGCTAACCGGGAAAGGAAGCGGATCGTTATTGAGTTGGGGCAGGTGTTCGATTTCCCATGCTAAATCATAACCTAGCCATCCCAACCAACCCCCCGTAAAAGGAATTCCCGGCGGTAAATTCACTGCTAAATTTTGCTTTTGAGAGTCCAAAAGAGCGCGCAAAAAAGGTAATATTTCACCGACTGGTGGTGTCCATAGCTGAGATTGACCATCAATTATCCGGGGAGAACCTGCACAAATAGAATATCGTGCTAAGTTAGTAGAAGATGTAACTGGACTTTCTAGCAGAACAGCCATATCGCGGGGGGAACAATCCGATATTGAGCTTGCACTGTCGGCGGTTTTACCGAGAAATAAAATTTGAAAAATCTCAGATCCGCTGCGTTGATTTAGGGGAAGCTTGCGCCAATGCCAATGTTGTATTTGTTTCATAATAAATTGCACTATGGTTAACACTTTCAGGACTTACGCAACGAGTCAATTTTGACACTATCGTTTTTTTAGTAAGGTGCACAGTTCGCACCCTACTAAAACCGATTACCAGCGTTATCTCAGCCATTACTTACCACTTTCCAAACATCTCGGTTTGCTTCTTTTTTGAGGCGTATCCAGCCCCTAACGGAGTTAATGAGAAATAGAGTTTCGGTACGGCGCAAATCATCTAAGGTAATTAACTCTTCTCTGATTTTTCCCTCCTCTAAAAGTTGAGAACGAAACGTCCCCGGTAATAAACCGCACTTGACGGGAGGTGTGATTAGACCTGCGGGCGTATCGATCGCGATATTGGCGATCGTGGATTCGGTGATCACTCCATCTTGATTCCACAGAAAGACATCCTGATATTGGGGCTGCGACTCCAAAGCCATTGTATAAGGCAATCGGTAAGTTGTCTTGTGGTAAAGAAATGGGCTTTGAGAGTCGATCGGTTTGCGGGCAATTCCCACAGATGCACCGATTTTTAAGATACCGCTATCTAGGGTCTGAGCTTGTAATGTTATGTTTCCCTCACAAGATATTGTTAACCGTATTTTTTGTTTGACTGACCCGCAATTCATACTTAATGCTTGTAAAGCTTTCCTTGCTTCTGTTAGCGATAGAGGGAAATTAAAATAATCAGCCGATCCCTCTAATCTTTGAAGATGTCTGTCTAGCAAAAAATAGCCGTTTTTTGGTTGCCATAAAAGTGATTCCAGCAATTCAAAGTTTGGGTGGTGTTGAATCATATTTTTGTCAATATAACATAATGTAAATTCGGGAACAAGACAATGATTAGACCCGCGAAGCGGTCTGTTTGTGTAATTATATAGGAAGTTAACTTGAATTTATGTTGCCTAAATCCTTTAGATTTCAATGGCGCCTTGTCATCGGGCTGTTAATATTAACCTCAGCGATCGCACCTCTAGCCCTCAACTACTACGTCCGATTTGTTACCCGCAACTACCGCCACAGCGATATAGCTAATGTGCCGGCAGAACCCATTGCTATAGTTTTTGGTGCCGGACTTTGGGAAGACGGCACTCCAAGCCCCATGTTAGCCGATCGAGTCCAAGCAGCCGTCGATTTGTACAAAGCGGGACGAGTGGACAAACTTTTGATGACAGGAGACAATAGCAGCGTCGATTACAACGAAGTCCAAGCCATGCAGGACTACGCCGAAGCCCAGGGCGTACCGATTAATAATATCATTCTCGATTATGCCGGATTTAGTACCTATGAAAGTTGCTACCGGGCGAAAGAGATTTTTGGCATAACCAAGGCGGTTTTAGTTACCCAAAACTTTCACTTAGCCCGCGCTGTTTATACCTGCCGCCAGTTAGGCATACAGGCGATCGGCTTAGGAACGCCGGATTGGGGCAAATTTCGCCAAAAGGGCATGATTCGCTACACTTTCCGCGAATTTTTGGCAGTCATCAAAGCGCTTTGGGAAGTGCGTGTTACCCGTCCAGAACCGACTTTTTTGGGGCCGTTTGAAGGAATTCAAGAAAAGTGATAAGTGGTCTGTTGAAAACTTTAGTCCTTGCTTTAAGGACGAAAGTCTTCACTAAAAACGGGTTTTCTTACAACTAACCGGACATCATGTAAGTCCGGGAGTTGTAAGTTTTGAGTTAAACAAAACTTACAACAAAACTCACAAATCATAGCTTGCCCGTTGCGGTAGTGTTCCATAACTTACTCGCGTTTGGAAAGTCCTGCCAGCGACCAAGTTAGACTCACCATCATTAAGCGTGCTAGAGCCTTCAAACCATCTTCACCGTGATTTTCAAATGCTTGAGACTCGGTTTGAGAATTATCATTTTCTGGCAAGTCTTGAGGGGCTGCTGCTGGTTCTTCAAACTCCGCTTTGTCACAAGATTCTTCAAGACTGACTTGTGACTGATGATTTTCTTTTTCTCTCATTTTATGAGTCACCTCCTTGAGTTACTGCATACATAACCCATACTACAAATATAAATTGTTTGTTTCCGGCATTTGGCGATCGAAGTTTTCTTACATGGCGATCGTAATCAGCAAGTGACGTGATACCCATCACTTAATTGTTATTTTTACTTACTAGCGATGTTTTCACAAATCTGCTACAGTTAATACCTAACAATCAATGTGACGCTCAGTGACATCAAATTGAAACTAAGCCTCGGAAAACTCAGAATAAACTAAGAAAATAAAGGGGTAGAGCTGATGGGAATTTATCTCGATACTGCAATTGTAGCAGAAGCAAAAGAGGCGAGCCAGTTCGGCTGGCTTTCGGGAATTACTACTAATCCAACCCTCCTGGGAAAAAGCGATTTATCTCCCGATGTGACGCTCACACAACTGGCGAAACTTATTCCGGGGGAAGTGTATTATCAGCTAACTGCATCTGATTTTGATGGCATGGTAGCAGAAGGAAAAGCGGCTTTTGAATTAATTGGACAGCAAACAGTTTTGAAAGTTCCAGCAACGGCGGCTGGTTTTCAAGCAGTAGCGCATTTGTCACCAGAAATTCCTTGCGCGGTGACGGCGATATACAGCGCCTCACAAGCAGTTGTTTCAGCAGAAGCGGGGGCAAAATATGCGATCGCCTACGTGAATCGCGCCACCAGATTATTGGGAGACGGTTTTGCGTTAGTGCGGGATATGGCAAATGTGTTGCAGAGAACTAATACTGAAATTTTGGCAGCTAGCATTAAATCGCCGGAAGAAGCGGTGAAGACTTTATTAGCTGGCGCCCATCATTTGACATTGCCTTTTGACGTGTTGCAGGCAATGACAGTCCACGAATTGTCCCAGCAAACTGTTGATGAATTTGCCAAAAACGGGCGGGGAATTAGTTATTAGATTTTGGAACACAGAAAACTTGATTAATTCTGGAGCAAGTATCATTCGCTCGCTGACTGCATATGAGTTTGGCTATTTTGTCTACTGTTGGTAACATTTGTTGATAAATATGGCTTTTATGAACTCAAAGTTATGACTTTTATGAATTGACTTTGAGAGCTGCTTATTGAATAATTTCCATCAACCGCAGGGATATCCAAACTTGTACTCTTAAATGTCAGGGCTTATGACTATTACTCGCGTCTCAGTTGACTCAGCAGGCATCTCTGACCCAGCAGGCGATGTGCAGGGCAACCGTTACTCGGTCAAATCATCCATCTCCGGTGATGGGCGGTTTGTGGCGTTTACACTTCAACAATCCATCTTCCGAATCGGAGATCCGAACAATAATATTAACAATAGCGACGACATCTTCGTGCGCGACACGCTCACCAATACCACCACCCGCGTTTCTGTTGACTCAGCCGGCAATCCGGGGAACGACAGCTCCTACGACCCCTCCATCTCTGCTGACGGAAGGTTTGTGGCGTTTCAATCTGATGCCACCAACCTCGTGCCGGGGGACACAAATAATAACAACGACATCTTCGTCCGCGATTTGTCAACCAACACCACAACCCTCGTCTCAGTCAGCTCCAGCGGCGATCGGGGGAACAAGTTTTCCGGGGATCCCTCCATATCGGGCGACGGGCGGTTTGTGACGTTTTCATCTACAGCCTCCAACCTCGTGCCGGGGGACACTAACAATGAGGAGGACATCTTCGTCCGCGACTTGTCAACTAATACCACCACCCTCGTCTCTGTCAGTTCTAGTGGCGCTCCCGCGAACGACTACTCCTCATTCCCCTCCATCTCTGCCAACGGGCGGTTTGTCACATTTTACTCTTTTGCCACCAACCTCGTGCCTGGGGATACTAACGACAGTCGCGACATTTTCGTGCGCGACTTGTTGACCAATACTACTACCCTTGTCTCTGCGAGTTCCAATGGCGAGATCGCCAACCGCGGCTCCATCCGTGGCTCTATTTCTGCTGACGGGCGGTTTGTGGCGTTTTCATCTCGTGCCACCAACCTCGTGCCGGGGGACACTAACAATAGCGATGACATTTTCGTGCGCGACTTGTCAACCAATACCACCACTCGCGTCTCTATTTCCTCAACAGGCAATCAGGGCAACCAAGATTCCGGGTCCGCCTCCATATCCGCTGACGGGCGGTTTGTGACGTTTTCATCTGAGGCCTCCAACCTCGTGCCAGGGGACACTAACAATAAAGAAGACATCTTCGTGCGCGACTTGTTAACGAATACTACCACCCGTCTCTCTGTTGACTCAGCAGGCAATCAGGGGAACAGCGACTCCGAGTTCCCCTCCATCTCGGCCAACGGGCAGAAAGTAGCGTTTTCATCTTTTGCAGCCAATCTCGTGCCGGGAGATACCAACAACGGCCCAGACCTCTTTATTGCTGACATAGGCAGCGCTCCCGGCGGCATCAATAACTCTCCAAACGCCATCAACGGCACGAACGGCAACGACAACCTGATAGGCACTCCCAGCAGCGATAATATCAGCGGTTTAGACGGCGATGACACACTCACCGGTTTGCGAAGCAACGATATCCTTGTCGGGGGCGGCGGCAGCGACAACTTGTCTGGCGGCAAAGGTTTTGACACCCTCAACGGCGGTTTGGGAAACGATATTCTATTCGGTGGCGCGGGCAACGATCTATTTGTTTTAGGTGCGGGGTTGGGAGTTGATACAATCTCTGACTTCACCAACTCTCAAGATACCATTCAATTAATCAATGGCTTGACCTTCGGACAGCTATCAATTTCGCCGGGAACTAACGGCACATTAATTAGAGTAGCCAGCAGCGGTGAAGTTTTAGCTGCTTTGACAGGCGTTGCTCCCAATTTTATTGGCTCTGAAGATTTCGTCTCTGTTTAGATATCTGCCCATTCTCAATTGTCTGCTGTGTTCTTTCGCCGAAGCTCTGACTTTTACTCAAAGAGCGCGATCGAACTTCGCCAACAATCCATCAATCGCTCATCAATTTACCAAAGTTGCAATTTTAGTGTGAGGACTTATGACTATTAATCTTGTCTCAGTTAGCTCAACAGGCGATCGGGCAAGCGCCTTCTCTAACCGTCCCTCCATCTCCGCCGACGGGCGGTTTGTGGCGTTTGCATCTGCTGCCTCCGATCTCGTGCCGGGAGATACTAACAATAATGGCGACATCTTCGTCCGCGACTTATCAACCAATACCACCACCCTCGTCTCAGTCAGCTCCAGCGGCGATCGGGGGAATAGCAACTCCTTTTTTCCCTCCATCTCCGGTGACGGGCGGTTTGTAGTGTTTTATTCTGATGCCACCAATCTCGTACCGGGGGATACTAACAACCAACGCGACATCTTTGTCCGCGACTTGTCAACCAATACAACCACCCTCGTCTCAGTCAGCTCCAACGGCGATCGGGGAAATGGCTCTTCCTCCGCCGATTTCTTCTCAGGGCCCTCCATCTCCGCCAACGGCCGGTTTGTGGCGTTTGCATCTAATGCCTCCAACCTGGTGCCCGGGGACACCAACAATGCCCCCGACATCTTCGTGCGCGACTTATCAACTAACACCACTACTAGCGTCTCAGTCAGCTCCAGCGGCGATCGGGGGAACCGCAGCTCCTACTCTCCCTCCATCTCAGCCGACGGGAGGTTTGTGACGTTTTCATCTGCGGCCACTAACCTGGTGCCGGGAGACACTAACGCTGACAACGACATCTTCCTGCGCGACTTGTTAACCAACACCACTACCCTTGTCTCTGTCAGTTCCAACGGCGCTCGGGCCAACGGCTTTTCCTCCCTTCCCTCCATCTCCGCCAACGGGCGGTTTGTGCTATTTGAATCTGATGCGTCCAACTTGGTGCCAGGGGACACTAGCAATAGCAACGACATCTTCGTGCGCGACTTGTCAACTAACACTACTACCCTTGTTTCTGTCAGTTCCAGTGGCGAGCGCGGCAATTTACCCTCCCAGTTCTCCTCAATCTCAGCCGACGGGCGGTTTGTAGCGTTTGGATCTGATGCCCGCAACCTCGTGCCGGGGGACACAAACAATACCACCGATGTCTTCGTGCGCGACTTGTTAACGAATACCACCACCGGCGTCTCTGCCAGTTCCAGCGGCGCTCAAGCCAACAATGTCTCCTCTACTCCCTCCATCTCAGCCGACGGGAGGTTTGTGGCGTTTGTATCTGAAGCATCCAACCTCGTGCCTGGTGACACTAACAGGGTTCAAGACGTATTCGTTTCTGACACCGGCAACGCTTCAGGCGGCATCAATAACTCTCCAAACGCCATCAACGGCACGAACGGCAACGACAACCTGATAGGCACTCCCGGCAGCGATAATATCAGCGGTTTAGACGGCGATGACACACTCACCGGTTTGCGAAGCAACGATATCCTTGTCGGGGGCGGCGGCAGCGACAACTTGTCTGGCGGCAAAGGTTTTGACACCCTCAACGGCGGTTTGGGAAACGATATTCTATTCGGTGGCGCGGGCAACGATCTATTTGTTTTAGGTGCGGGGTTGGGAGTTGATACAATCTCTGACTTCACCAACTCTCAAGATACCATTCAATTAATCAATGGCTTGACCTTCGGACAGCTATCAATTTCCCCTGGAACTAACGGCACATTAATTAGAGTAGCCAGCAGCGGTGAAGTTTTAGCTTCTTTGACAGGTGTTGCTCCCAATTTTATTGGCTCTGAAGATTTCATCTCGGTCTAGAGATGGTAAACTGTCCTTTGTTAAATCACTTTTACTCAGGGAACATGATTAAACTTGGCAAACTATCCCTCGCATTAGTAGGCACATTTATTGCAGTTTTGCAACCAGCATTTACCGCTAATTCACAAGAAAGCAACAGCGAATTTAGCAAACTTCAATCCTTATTAGAAGCCAAAAAATGGTACGAAGCAGATCAAGAAACAGTCTCTCTGATCCGCAACAACCCCGCCAATCTGTCTTGTCCGAACCTCCGCGCGATCGATCGGCTGTGGATGCAATCGAGCAACGGCAAATATGGATTGACTCCACAGTTAGAGATTTGGCAGAAAGTCGGCGGTTCTAACTGTCGCACTTGCGAAGGTCAAATTCAAGATTTTAGCAAGCAAGTAGGATGGAACATGAGCTCGCAAGTAAGTCCTATACCAGGGGAGTTTCCTGCCCAGTATCCAACTGTTGCTTCATTAAGTTGGCAAAGTTATGTTGACAGCGATAAAAGCATAACTAGGTACAGTCTTTTTGCGGGCGCGCAGACATGGCAAGCGTGGAGAGTTACAGAATTTAACTTGTTTTCTACTTTTGCCAATTGCGGCAAGTAACAGTTGTAGGGCGGGCAATGCCCAGACTTCCACGTCGGAGTCGGGATGGGATTTCTCGCTCGCCTCGACTCTTCAATCTCAAATCTAAAATCTAAAATCTAAAATAGTAGGACTATGGCATTCGCCAAATCTTAATAGTGCGATCGGGACTGCCACTCACAAAAGTCTTGCTATCTCTGGAAATAGCCACAGAACTCACAAACTGACTGTGACCAGAAAGAGTGCTTCTTTCTTTTCCCGTCTTCAAATCCCAAACTATAATATCTCCGCCCCCGCCGATCAAAGTGCGGTTGTCCGCGCTAAAGGCGATCGTCCTCACCCAACTCGAATGCCCTTTAAAAGTGCGGGTGCGCTTCCCGTCTTGCACGTTCGACAAACGGATCGTGTCGGTGCTAGCACTCGCCACACTTTTCCCGTTCGGGCTAAAAGCTACAGCATTAACCGCGCCCCCGTGACCTGTGATAATTCTTCTGACTTCTCCGGTGCCGAGATTCCACAAGCGAACAGTTTTGTCATCGCTGCCGCTAGCGAGAGTTTTACCATCCCTGCTAAAAGCGATCGCGTTTACTCCTCCGGCGTGGCCGCTCAAAGTCCGCAACCTGCTGCCGGTTCTGACATTCCACAAGCGAATAGTTTTGTCATCGCTGCCGCTAGCGAGAGTTTGACCGTCCGTGCTAAAAGCGATAGCATTGACGGCGGCTGTGTGAGCGGGAATCGTCCGCATCCGTCGCCCCGTCTTCAAATCCCAGAGAATCACCTTATTGTCGCCGCCGCCGCTGGCCAAAATCGAGCCGTCCGGGCTCACCGCCACCGTCTTGACCGATTTTTTAGAATGCACCGAATTGAGAGGAGGCCGCACCAGGCGTCCCGTCCTCACATTCCAAATTCTAATCGTCCCAAGGCTTGCGCTCACCAAAGTTTTACCGTCAGACGACAGGGCGATCGCATTTACACCCTCGACATTATCCAAACTTCTTTGCAAAAACTGAGTGCTAGGTAAAGTAGAAAGCAGCCACACCGGGTTTGCTGGAAACACCCCGTAACGCAGCGAACCGTAAATTTGAGACGCCCCAATACTCACCATCAAAACAGCCGTGCCCGCCAGCAACTTCTTTTTCCAATCAAAAACATCTTTCTCGGTCTTGTTCAATCCCGAATCCAGAGGTCTGAGGCGGTTTCTGGAACTCTGCTTCTTCGGCCCAGCCTCCCCGGCCGTTGCGCGAATTTTAGTTTGCCCCGTCGTCGGCAACTGAGTGGGCAACTGACTTTCCGCGCCGTCGAGATTAATTTCCTCCAAGCACTGCAAAACCATCTGGGGACTTTGAGGTCGATTGCCCGGAAAAGGCGCCATCAGGTAATCGATCACATTAGCCACGGGGTCGGAAACTTGAGGAGCTCCTTTGCGCCACATTAATCTGCCCGTGCGGGGATTTTCTGGAAACGCAGTCGGCGGCTTTCCAGTCAGCAAATAAACAAAAGTGCGGCCCAGAGCAAAAAAATCTGACTGCGGAACAGCCTTGCCATTAGTTTGTTCCGGCGGCGTGTAGCCGGGAGAAACAATACCAGTCACATTTTGTCCCTGGCCCACCTTAGCGAAATAAGTCCCCGACACTTCCCTAGCAGTCCCGAAGTCTATCAGCACTAACTGCCCGTTGGGCTTGCACATAATATTGTGCGGCTTGATATCCCGATGAAAATAGTTGAGTCGGTGAACTTGGTCTAAAATTTCCGACAGTTGTTTGAGCCAATTCAGAGCTTGTTCTTGACTGATCGGGCGGCCCCGATGTTTCAGCCAGTCTTGCAAATTGGCCCCAGCAATTTTCTCCATCACCAGACAGTGAAAAGACTCTGTGCTGTGAGCTGGCGTAAATGTAAAATAACCGTCGCGATCGACTTTTGGAATACCTGGATGTCTCAGCCTGACCAATACGTCGGCTTCTTGCTTAAAAAGTTCTACAGCTTTGGGATGGTCTTTGAGCAGGACTTTTAGCACTTTTCGGGCGCCGTTGTCGTCCACTTCAAATGTTCTGCCAAAGCCACCGTTTCCGAGAGGCGTGACTAGCCGATATCGACCTTCCAACAAAAGTTGAGACCCGCAGTGGATACACACGGATTTGCCAGAGTTGGCTGGATCGGAGGGATTCGGGCATTTGGGATTGAGGCAATAACTCACAGAAGCCACATAACCCTGATTGAGGTTGCTCTATCAAGTTTTACTTGGACACTGCTCTACAAAACTTGGCTAAACTTATCTAAGCTTCACCATTCAACTAGAAGTATTTTCTAGAGGGTCTGATTCCTGCTTCTGCCAAGAGAGTCGGCTCTTACTTGTCCACAGGCGTAAATTCGGGTGGAGCAGCACCCTATTTTTGAAGTCTGTACAACTATTTATTATTGTGGAAGCTTTTAGCCCTTCTTTAACCATTATTTTCAACCAATTTAACGAATCGTGGTATCCCGTTCGACCTTTTTATAGGCTGGTCAGTTTTAAATCGACCGTGGTTTACTGCTACACAAAACTTGGCTAAACTTATTTAAGCCTCACCATTCAATCAGAATTACTCCTGAAGGGTCTGTTTCCTGCTTCACCCAAGGGAGTCGGCTCTTTCTTGTCCACAGGCGTTAATTCGGGCGGAGCAACGCCCTAATGAATTAATTTTAGTTGAAGCTTGTAGCCATGAGTCATCCACTATTTTCAACCAATTTAACGAAACGCGGGCTCCCGTTCTACCTTGTGACAGGCTGGTCATTTTTGACTTGCACGCTCGGTTTACTCTCCCAGATAATTAAGCCTTTTTTTCGGCATTGATTTAATCATACCGCCCAGAATGTTAATCAGTCAAGTTAAGTATGACTAACTTTGGTGAACTTTTTGGCTATGCAAGTCCAACTCAGTTTTCAACTACTTATGACGATCGTAGCACACCTAGTAAAAGACTCATGAGCACCCTTGATTGAAATCTTGCAGCGTCTCTGAAGTCAAGGGAGGTTTGAGTCTCGCTTGACTTCAGCATCCCGTGTTTTTTATAACCGGGGACACTGCGATCTAACGATCGGGTTGAGGCCAAAGGTTTTGTTGTTTGTCACAGCCGATCGAGGTCACAAATCCCTGACTGACAGCACATAAGTAGTAGGACACAATTAATTACACAAAAATTTGGGCTACAAGCCTTGTCTAGTAAAGAATCAGCAAAAAATCAGTGTGTAATTAATTCTGTCCAATTACTTAATGTACAAACAGACCAGAACTAATAACGAGAGAGCAGCCACATTTCAATTGTACGATCGCAACCACCATTCTCGAAGAAATAAGTGAGAGTGGGCGAGGGGGAGAGTGGGAGAGTGGGGGAGTGAGGGAGTGAAAAAATCTGCCTTCTTCCCTCTTCCCTCTTCCCTCTTCCTTCCCGATAAGAAAGCCTTTTAAACAAGTCCCTCAATTACTGGATGGAAGTAGAACGCCAGCGCCAAAACCGTATAAGCTGCCAACAGCAAAGTACCTTCGAGCCAGTTAGAGTTGCCATCAGAACTGATAGAATTGGCGATCAGCACCGACACCGCAACTGCTACAAGTTCAAACGGGTTGAAATTCAAGTCCATCGGTTTGCCCAAGACAAAACCTGCCAAAACCAACACCGGGGCAACAAACAAAGCAATTTGCAAACTCGAACCCACGGCCACAGAAACCGACAAATCCATTTTATTTTTCATCGCCACCGTCACCGCCGTCGTATGTTCGGCAGCATTGCCAATAATCGGCACTAAAATCACCCCGGTAAACAGTGATGTCAGCCCCAAACGCGCCGTCGCTTCTTCGAGAGTACCCACCAACAGTTCCGACTCGACAGCTACCATCAGGGTACAGGCCAACAGTACCCCAATCCACAGCGGCAGATTGACTTTGTGGTCAGGACTGTCTGGTGCTAAGTTACTTTCGGCTAAATCTTCCAGCATTTCTATTTCTGCCACCCCTGCATCGTACAGATAACTGTGGGTTTTCATCGAAAACAGCAGCGTCAGCACGTAGACGACAATCAGGACTATAGCAACAGCGCTAGAGAGGTTCTGCATAGTTGCCGGAGGGATGCCAATAGAGGTGGCATTAACTGCAGTTGGCACCAAAATGGCAATCACGGCTAAGTTCATCGCTGAAGCATTCAACCGGGCGACTGTCGGCTGAAAATCTTGTTCTTTGTAGCGCAAGCCGCCCAGCAGCATTGCCAATCCCATCACCAGCAGCAGGTTGCTCATAATTGAACCGGTGATGCTGGCCTTGACAACATCTATGAGTCCAGCGTTGAGGGCGACGATGCCGATAATCAGTTCCGTGGCATTTCCGAAGGTAGCGTTCAGCAAACCCCCCAAGTTGGCACCGAGGACGACGGCGATTTCTTCGGTGGCCGTGCCCATCCACGCGGCTAGAGGGATGATGGCTAAAGCCGAGGTGATAAAGATGGTGGAGGATTCCCAGCCGAGAAAGTGTCCGGCGATGGAAACTGGGATAAATAACAGCAGGCTGGAAATAATTGTATTTGTGTTTAGCATTTAGATTCTCAAAAGCTGCCAACCGTCAATCATAGCCTGTGACCAAATGAAAAAAAGGGTGAGGGCTTGGGATTTGGGTGTTCGCTTAAAGCTGGGGGTGGGCGATCGGGCGATCGCTGCATTGCGGCTTTCACGGATGTGACAAACTAAGAGAGGGATTTGTTTAGTCGATCGGTTCAATGGATTTTTGTATTCGATTAGCTTCCTTAGAAGACATTCCTAAGCTGACAACTTTAATTCCTGATTCTGCTAGAGCTTGTGCCTGCAGGCTACTATAGTTCAGAGCAGATTGAAGGCGCACTGGGGATAGTTTTTGCGGTTGACATTCAACTAATTCTAGACCAAACATTCTTTGTTGCTCAGAACAATAACCAAACAATTGTTGGTTGCGGTGGTTTGAGTAAGCGTAAAACGCTTTATGGAGGTTATTCAGGCAAAAATAATCCAGAAGACAGCCTCCTCGACCCAGACAGCGACTCGGCAAAGATTCGTGCATTCTTTGTTCATCCAGCATGGGCACGTCGAGGAATTGGAAGTCAGATTATGCGAGTATGTGAACTGGCTGCTGAGCGTGCTGGATTTAAGGAAGTTGAGATGATTGCGAGGGAGCATCTCATATTTGTAAAAATACTTCTTCTGGCTCCTTCCTTCTTGTGGCTCCTTCCTTCTTCCTCTTTCCTTCTGCCTCCTGCCTCAAAACTCCAATTTCTAGCTTGGCCGCAAAGGTGAGATGCTCCCGATTGCGACGCTGGCGGGAGAGCCATTTTACACAAAATTTGACTATCAGGTGATTGAGCGGTTTGAAATTTCTTTCCCAAACAGTCAGTTTCTCCCCGTTGTCCGTATGTTTAAGAGCTTGGAGCGCAGCCCGTAAAATATGAG
Source organism: Microcoleus sp. S13_C3 (assembly GCF_036700905.1). Taxonomy (NCBI): domain Bacteria; kingdom Bacillati; phylum Cyanobacteriota; class Cyanophyceae; order Oscillatoriales; family Microcoleaceae; genus Microcoleus; species Microcoleus sp. S13_C3. Next base: position 40,063 of record NZ_JAUBPT010000060.1, read on the forward strand.
GCATAATAAAATCAGTTTCGCTTAAATGCGATGGTAAATCAATGAGATGACAACAAAAAAAGCCAATAATTATCAGCCATGTCAATAAAAGTAGAAGTCGTCCCGCACGATCCCAATTGGCGAAGCGCCTTTGAAACGGAGTCGAAACTGATTGCACTTGCACTTAGGGAAAATGTGGTTGCTATACATCACATTGGTAGCACAGCTATTCCCCAAATTCATGCAAAGCCGATCGTCGATATGTTAGTTGAGATTAAAGATATTCTTAAACTCGATACACAGAGTTCAGAAATAGAGGCATTAGGTTATCAAGCAATGGGTGAGTTTGGAATATCCGGTCGTCGTTATTTTCGCAAGGGTAGAACCCACCATATTCACAGTTTTGAAGTTGGTTCACCGCAGAGAGAGCGCCACTTAGCGTTTCGAGATTATATGATTACCCATTCTGAAGCCGCGCAGGAATACAGCGAACTAAAGAGAAAACTGGCCCAAAAATACCCTGATAATATTCACGCCTACATGGACGGAAAAGATGGGTTCATTAAAGAAATCGATCTGAAAGCGGCAAAGTGGCGAGCATCTCATTAAAATTATGATATTGGAAGTGGCAATTCTTGATGTTAAGCCTAATATGACGGGAGCAATATAACATATGATTGATATCGGTCTCACACACATCGCACTGCCCGTTTCAGATGTCGATCGCACTATCGAATTCTACTCCAAGTATGCTGGAATGCAGGTCGTTCACCGCCGCATCGATGCAGAAGCAGGAGTTGCTGTGGTCTGGATTTCCGATCGCACTCGCCCTTTTGTAATTGTGCTAATTCAAACAGACTCCGTACATCCCGTTCTGTCTCCCTTGGCACACCTCGGAGTAGGTTGCAAAAGCCGCGAATATATGGATTCCCTCTGCGACAAAGCACGTCAAGAAGGCGTGCTGCTTGAGGAACCAAAAGATTCTGGATATCCGATCGGCTACTGGGCTTTTTTGCGAGACCCGGACGGTCACACGCTGGAACTATCCTACGGGCAAGAAATCGGATTTACAGTGGAGAAAGCTACTTAAAGTTATAATAAACAAATCGCCCTCCAAACCCGATCGTTTCTCATCGGGAAATAGACTGGAGAATCAAGTCAGGAACCTCAGCCTAAAGGCATGAGGCTTGGAAGAGAAATCTAACAAGCCGTTCTGACCAGCCTAAGTCCGCAAGCGGACTATGTTTTTTGAGTCACGATACCGGAGAATGCGTAGCTAGTTTTCCGCTCTATCGCTCAAGGTTAAACAGTTCTAAGGTCACTGGAACAGTGCTTTGGGCCTAACAAGCTCACTAAACTTTGGCGAAGCTAACGTTACCCAAAAATTGGATGGAGACAACCATATCTCCAATGGAGGGGCAACCATACCCCTCCGCTCCGAAAGGGGTTTTGATTTAATGTAAAGCCGTCCTGGAAGGACGGGGTTTCTAACCCAGCAATTTTGATGACTGCAGCAATCATCGCACCACCCAGAAAAGAATCACCTCTTCTGTTTGAGGGACTCACTTGGAGAGAGTTCAAAGCAGTTGAGCAATTGTTAGACCGTCCAGGATATCGACTTTCTTTCCTGGATGGAGTTTTGGAGATTAAACTAATGCCTGGAGAACCCCACGAAACCGTTAAGAAGAGAATTGCCGCATTGTTGGAGCTTTACCTGCTGATGGCGGGGTTTGACTTTACTCCAACTGGTTCAATGACTCTGGAAAGTGAAACGGGAAAAGTCAAGCGAGAGGCGGATGAATCTTATAAACTTGCTCCCGGTCGTAGGCTACCCGATTTGGCGATCGAGATCGTGTTTTCCAGTGGCGGGATCGACAAGCTGGAGGCATACAAGCGGCTGAAAATTCCTGAAGTGTGGTTTTGGGAAGATGGATTGTTAGAGGTTTATCACCTACGGGGAGAGGGGAATACACTTCATTATGAAAAGGTTTCCAGTAGTGAGGAGGTGAAAGGGATCGATTTGGATTTGTTGTTACGCTGCATTAATATGGTGAATCATGTTGATGCAGTTAAGACTTTTCAACAAGCACTCCAAAAATAGCTGGGATTAAGAGACTTCTCCAAAAAAGCAGGTTTTGAACAGGCATCCTGCCTGTTCCACGATAATTATGGGAGATGTCGAATAGATCGTCGCGCACCCTTTAACCACCTCTGTTCGCATCTCAATATCCGCAACAAGCAATGAAAAATACCAAATGACACAAGTTGTAATTGTCGGATCGGGGCCAACTGGTGTGGCACTTGCTTTGCTGCTGGTAAAACGAGGTATTCGCACAACATTGATTGAGGCGGCAAAAGATTCGTATCGAGTGTTTCGCGGTGAAGCGTTAATGCCCAGCGGATTGGATGCGATCGCCCAAATGGGTTTATCCACAATGCTCAAAGGTGTTCCACACCGACAAATTGATGCCTGGGAGTTCATTGTGGGCGATCGGCAGTTATTTCGAGTTGATGAGCCAATTGGGTCAAATCGACCTTGTACGCTGGTATCGCAACCGCCCTTGCTAGAAACACTAATTTCAGAAGCTCAGTTGCATCCAGAGTTTGAATTTATCCAAGGTGTTCCCGTAAAAGATTTACTGTACAGCAACGATCGCATTGCGGGTGTAAAGCTAGGAGATGGGCGAGAAATTCCTGCTGCACTTGTGATTGGTACAGATGGTAGAAACTCGGTTGTAAGACAGCGTGCAGAATTAGAGTTAGTAAAACAGCATAATAGTATAGATGTTCTGTGGTTTAAACTTGCCGCCCATCCTCGGTTTGTGGCGGATAATGTATTTTATTCCATCCTGAATGGGGGTAGCGGATTCAGTGTCTTTCATGGGGCAGAATCAGGAAAACTTCATCTGGCTTGGGTGCTATCGGCAGATGACAAAACCGATCGGAAACACACAGACTGGGCAGAAACTTTCGCATCGCTATCTCCTGCGTGGATGGCAGAACATTTCCGCAACTGTGCCGATACGATCGAATCTCCGATGCGATTATCTGTTGTGGTTGGTCGCTGTCCGCGCTGGCATCGACCAGGAATCATACTTTTGGGGGATGCGGCACATCCCATGTCTCCGGTTCGCGCTCAAGGAATTAACATGGGGTTCCGCGATGTAATTGTTGCTGCCAATCACCTTGTACCTTTATTGAAAGCAGGGGCTAATTACGAGGATATTGACTTAGCATTATCGCGGATTCAGGCAGAACGCGAACCCGAAATTATTCGCGCCCAACAACTTCAAGCACAAGAAGCGTGGAAAGGCGAACAACTGCGAAAAAATGGATTATTGCGTTTATTGATGATGCAAGCTGCTCCGTTTTTGGGTGAAAAAATTAAACAATTTTGGGTAAAAGGACAGTATGAGTTGCGCCAAGGAGTAACAGAGGTAAAATTGGTTGTTTGAAAAGAGGAAATTGAAACCTGACTTACCCGTCCAAACCAAAGAAACCGGGTTTTTACCTTTTCTGCGATGCTCTAATATCAATTCAGGTTGTATCGGAATGATTGAACCACAGAGGGCACAGAGGACACAGAGAAAGAGAAGAGAGGGATAATAATTCCGATGTTAACGGATTTGATATAACCGAGTATTTTTGCGAAAAATCCGGTTTCTGACTACCCGTGCCTCCAGGACTATAAAACTTAGGAGAAGTTTTTATGCGATCGACAAATATCAAAGGACCGATCGGCACTATTCATCTCATCGAAGCCAGCCCCCCTGTCACCGCAGCGGAGTCGGAACCGCTGCCGGTGGTGTTCGTGCACGGTATGACGGTTTCTGCGAGCATCTGGGATGCCCAGCTTGCTCATGTAGCGCGTACCCGACGCGCGATCGCCCTTGATATGCGGGGACACGGTGATTCTGCACCGCCGGAGGACGGCAACTATGCGCCCGCCACCTGTGCAGCGGATGTTTTCGCGGTACTGGATGGGCTGGGACTCGATCGAGTGGCGATCGTCGGCCACAGTTTCGGTGCTTGTATTGCCCTCGCCACAGCAGCTACCGCACCGCACCGCATCGCGCAGTTGATCCTGGCAGACGCACCTGGAGATTTTACCAAGGTGCCTGCAGAGGTGCACGAGGCACGGATCGTCCCCTACCAGAGGGCTCTGGAGACGGATGATTGGCGGGCTGCTGTGGAAACCAGCTTTAACGAGGCGCTGACAGGAAGCAGGGCCCATACGCGCGATCGGATTCTCGCTTGCTTGGCGGCGACTCCACAGGATTGCCTGTGCGGAATGTCTCGCGGGATGTTTGCCTTTGAAGCTGTTGATGCTCTCGATCGCTACCTAGCAGCCCCTGGAACACGGGCTCACGCCATTATTGCTCCCTCAAACACTTTTCCGTTCAGCCTCCACATTCTCCGTCCCACACTGACGACAAGTACGATCGCCGATACTGGACACTGGCTGATGCTGGATGCGCCGGAGGCCTTTGCTAGGGAACTTGATATCTGTTTGGAAGGTGTTTAATATATAGACTTTCTCAGTAGCATGAGGTGTTCTTGGGCATTGGGCATTGGGCATTGGGCATTGGGCATTGGGCATTGGGCATTGGGCATTGGGCATTGGGCATTGGGCA
>NZ_JAUBPT010000061.1:0-34775 GCF_036700905.1 Microcoleus sp. S13_C3
TAATTGGGTCAACAGGTAAAAAATGAGTAAAATTACTCATTGACAATAGTGCTTTTAGCTTAACTTGTGAGTAATGCCCTGTCAGTAACAATATCTTTTGTTTTCGTTGGGTTTTAATTGTCTTTGGGAGGTGCGTTTATGTCCTAAAAGAGTGGAGATGATGATGCAGCGTTGGCTCTTTCTTAAGTTGGGATGATATAGTGTTAGGGTTCCTTTGGCTCTTATACTCGTTAGCGTGCAGTCGTGGTCGCTTCGAGATACGGGGCAACCTCGATGGTTGAACATGACTCGCCGGATTGTGCCGTTTGTTTTTTGCTCGTTGTTTTCATTTACTTGGAGCACTGTTGTTTCATTTGTATCTATTTGAATTTGCGGTTCTAGGTTTTTCCATTGACTGGCTGGTACTTTGCCTGGGGGAATGTCGGCTGGGTGAACGGCTATTTGTACATTTTCTCCTACTTGTTTGAAGCTAGCTTGCCATGAAATTTTGGATCGTTTGGCGTTGCTGTGTGCAAGTTCCATTGCCCAATAAGCTCGATCGAGCGATACCTTTAAACGGTGGTTGTTGATAAACATTAGCCAAGAGGGGGCGACGATCGCACTAAATATTCCTATGATTAAAATAATTATCAATAGCTCAATCATGGTAAAACCTGGGGCAGGTGTAGTGGCTCTGCCTTGTAGCATTTTATTTATTGACACGTAGATGCACTCCCTGATATTTAGCTGGCCCAAAAAACAGCTAGGAGGAGCTATTTTTTATTGGGTATATTTTAACTTTGGGTTTGGCGAGTGTGTAGATCGGTATTTACTGAAAATTTATGCGACTTTAAAAAAAACTGCGGGTAAGAAAACGGCAGTCAGGAAACGGTAGTGCGGTTTCCCTACAGCAATTTTGTCGATCGCCCGATCGCATCAGAGTCCGAAGGTATAGCAGGAGGCAGGAGGTAGAAGGCAGGAGGCAGGAGGCAGACGTAATCAGAGCAAGGGTTTCAGCAATCGAACTCGTCCGGCGCCGCCTGGGCGGTTGCTATAGCGCGTCGCGTGAGAACCCCGGTCTTTCCCGCAGGGTATGAAACGCAGTTGCAGCCTTTAGGCTGCGAGTAATCTGTGTTAAGTAATTGGACAGAATTAATTACACACTGATTTTTTGCTGATTCTTTACTAGACAAGGCTTGTAGCCCAAATTTTTGTGTAATTAATTGTGTCCTACTACTTATAATCTAACAATGCGGAACAAGTAGGCGTATCAACTACGTGTTGAACCATTCCTAGAACGGTGAGATTCCGGGCAGTAAGACACCCTCAGCATTTTTGTCGGAGAAAGACTATGGCACAGCCAAGCAGCGCAGGATGGGGAGCGTACCGAACTGGCAAATGTGTTGAAAAGTGCGAACGAAAGCATAAGGCAAAAAAAAGTAAGCGTAATTGCAACACCAAAAGGTAGTTGTTTTGAACGTATAGAGGTGTCTTGACAGCGCCTTTAAGAGTGTCAAAGCTTCTTAAGAATCTCCGTACCTTCAGGTCGGAGAGTGTCAAATGTAGGGAGCATATCAGTCAGTAACGAGCGGGCTAAAGCCACTGAGCTTGTAAGAGAAATCAAGCAAGCTATACTGACCAGCCTAAGCCTTAGTTGGCTACGTTATAGGGGTCATAACACTCCTTGAATGCGTCGCTAGTTTTCCGCTCTGTTGCTTACCGTTAAACAGTCTTAAAGTCACGCTCGACAGTGCTGTAAGCGTGACAAGCCTCGATAACATTGGCGAAGCGAACTTTACCCCAGAAATGGGAGATGGGGCAACCATACCTCTCCAGCCCCGTAAGGGAATTCAAGGCGATTGAAATCGCCGGGCCGTTTTCCTCTCAGGACTGAAGCTACTGAGTTTCCCACTTACCGAGTATTTTTATGAAAGCAGCCAAGGTAGAAGTTGGAGTTTTTAGGCAGGAGGTAGAAGGCAGGAGGCAGAAGGAAAGCTCTCCTGAGTTTATGGCGTAAAATATAGCAATCAATACAGTGATAGTGATGAATTTTAATTTAGACTATCGATTAGACTTGCCTCGAGTCAAGGTAGAAACTTGTACTCAAATTGAGGGACAATTTTACGTCCGACGCTCGTGTTTTAGCATCAAGAATAGTTTGCCCTCACTGTGAGAATTATACAGAAGAACTCCATCAGAATCGTGCGCTGTTCTGGGCGCGCGCAATCGGATATAACGCTTGCCCCGTTAATTGTAGGGAAACGGCACTTGCGTCTGACTACCTTTTAGATGGGGAGCATCTCATATTTGTAAAAATACTTCTTCTGGCTCCTTCCTTCTGCCTCTTTCCTTCTGCCTCTTTCCTTCTGCCTCCTGCCTCAAAACTCCAATTTGTAGCGGAGGGCTGCAAAGGTGAGATGCTCCCTTTAGAGACCTCTCCGATTCATGGAATTTCTGGCACTGCTATTTACAGCGAAAAAAATTCAAATTACGAAGTAATTGCCGTTTTGCAGGACAGATTTTAACTCAGAGCGCTCTAGGTTTGTTCACTTACGTGTAGGCGAGACTTATCTAAAATAAGTAGTAAGGAATGAGAATTAAATAACTTGCATTTTTTGTAGGTTGGGCCCGTGGAACGAACCCTCCGTTTCACTCCGCCCAAAGCCACGCTTGATTGTTGGGTTTTGTTCCACGAACCCAACCTACGAAGTTATTTAATCGACGATCCTAAGTAGTAGGTGGAATAGACTAAGCATCCAACCTAAAACCTAGATAGAGTGCTATCCAGTCCCCCTCTGCTTAAGGGAGGGATTACTTGTTATCTTGAGGTTTATTTAAAGAATTAAGATGATTGTTCATATCCTGCAAATCTCTTTTGAGAACCAGATATTGGGAAGGGGCTAATAGCGGATCTTTGTGATCGGTGACTGTTTTTGCTAAAGGCAAAACGCGGTAGTTTAATGTGTTGTTTAAGCTGTAGCGGTGCACCCAAGTAGGATGTGTTTTTACATCTGTAATTTCTGTGGTTTTTTCCGGAAATCTTTTGCGAATATTTACTTGCAAAATTACGCCTAAGTCTGTATATTTTTTATTCTGACCGGAAATGAAGTTTCCCATTGAATAAATTGCTACAGCTTTGCGAGTTTTCCCATTTTTTGCGGGCAATTTAAAAATTTTGTAAGGTTGGACGACGTGGGGATGGCTGCCGAGAATGATGTCTGCACCGGCTTTTAATAGGTTTTCCACTAATTGTTTTTGTTGGGTGTTTGGCTGTCGCTGATATTCGTTGCCAAAATGCAGGGAAATTGCGATAATATCTGCTCCTTGTTTTCGGGCTTTGGCAATGTCTTTGACTATCTTTTTTTCGTCAATTAAGGAAACTAAGTAATCTTTGCCTTTGGGTATGGGAATGCCGTTCGTGCCGTAGGTGTAGGCTAGCATGGCTAGTGAAATGTTGTTTCTGGTGCTGATTAAAGTGCGTGAAGCCTCGGCGGCTGATGTGGCTGTTCCTGTGGAAGCAATTTTGCGATCGCTCAGATTGGCGATAGTCCTAATTACTCCTTTTTCTCCACGGTCTAGAGCATGATTGTTCGCGGTTGTCAAGATATTAAATCCGGCTTTTTTAGCAGCATCCGCTAATTGAGCCGGTGCGTTAAATAGCGGATATCCCGTATATCCGCCCGCATCTTCGCCCGCTAAAGGTGTTTCGAGATTTCCGATCACCCAATCGCCTGTTGACAGGATACTTTTAACTGGTGCGAAGAAATTGTCAAAATTGTATGTTTTCTTTTTTGCGTCGTAGCCCGATCGCGTTTGGGTACTGTGCATCATGATGTCGCCGACAGCAATTAGTTTTGCTTCTTTGATCTCAGACTTTGGTTCGGGGGGAACAGGGGCTGCAATTGGCGATGGCGTCCCGCCCCGCAAGCTACGACTTTCTGTAGGCTGTGTGTTGGTTTGCTGGTTTATTTTTTGGGGTTGGATATTGCAGCTAGCCATTAAAAATGCAGCTATTACCGAGAGCGTCGGGGGAAATTTCATAATTTATCTATAGTAATTTATCGTGTTTATGGTATCATTAATAATCGCAATTTAGGCCGGATTTTTTTTTGAACCACAGAGAGCACAGAGAACACAGAGGAAAAGAAGAAAACAGAGATGTTCGCAAGTTTTGTTAGGATATCGATGGTTTGCTGGCTACTGGAGAAGGAATGTTTAAAAAATATTTGATTATTGGATTTATAATTTTTGCATCGGTTATCGGTTTAGGTACTTTGAGCTATGCTGAAAGTTCGGCAGATCAACCTTTTGAATTTGCTTTGATTGGCGATTTGCCCTACAGTGCCGAACAGGAAGCACAATTTCCGAATTTGATTGCAGATATCAATCGATCGCCTGCAGCGTTTGTCGTCCACGACGGCGACATTAAAAACGGTTCTAGTGTCTGCGATGATGCAACTTTTGTCAGCCGCAAGCAGTTATTTGACAATTTTGAAATCCCGTTTATTCTAGCTTATGGTGACAATGAATGGACGGATTGCCACCGTTCAAAAAACGGCAGTTACGATCCAGTAGAAAGACTGGCTAAACTGCGAGAAATATTTAGCAACGGTAATCAAAGTTTGGGAAAGCGCACCTTAACTCTCACCCGTCAAAGCGAAAACCCGCAGTTTGCTAAATTCCGCGAAAATGTTCGCTGGATTTATCATGGCGTTGTGTTTTTGGCGATTAATATGCCGGGAAGCAACAACAATTTTGGCCGTACTCCCGAAGCAGATGCAGAATATGCCGATCGCAATTGGGCTAACTTAGCCTGGATCAAAGAATGTTTTGCTTTAGCCAAACGCAGCAACAGCAAAGGAATTGTGTTAGTTGCACAGGCCAATCCGGGATTTGAATTCGATCCGACGGACAAAAGAAGAAGCGGTTACAACGATTTTATCGCAACTCTGGAAACAGAAACAGGCAATTTCCCAGGGCAGGTTGTATTCGTCCACGGCGATACTCACTATTTCCGCATCGATAAACCTTTACCCTATTTTACCGATGAGACTCAACTACCGAGAATGAAAAATTTTACTAGAGTTGAAACTTTTGGTTCTCCCAACGTGCATTGGTTGCGGGCTTTTTATGACCCGGAAAATCCTAATTTGTTTGAGTTTAAGCAGCAGATTGTTCCCGGAAATTAGGCGAGATAGCACCATTGTTATGCAAAATAAATAATTTTTGAATTACACTGAAGATAGGTAGAATTGAGGAATTTATTTATGACAGTCGCAACTAGGCGCTTCACCCTGGAAGAATTTTTGAAACTGCCAGAAACTAAACCTGCTAGCGAATACAGTGAGGGGGAAATTCTCCAAAAACCTATGCCGAAAACTAAACATTCTCGTCTCCAGGGGCAATTCCTGCGTGTCATTAATGAAGTGGTAGAGGAACCCAAGATAGCTTATGCTTTTCCAGAGTTGCGGTGTACCTTTGGCGGTCGATCGATTGTTCCAGATATTGCGGTACTATTGTGGGAACAGATTCAATTTGATGACAGTGGTGAACCGTTGGATGATGTGCTAATTGCGCCCTATTGGGCGATCGAAATTCTCTCGCCACAACAAAGCTCAAATCGCGTAACTAGAAAAATTATTCACTGTCTGCAACATAATTGTCAGTTGGGGTGGCTAATAGATCCCGACGATCGATCTATTTTAGCGTTTTTGCCCAACCACCAACCGCAATTCTGCGAAGGTAGCGATGTCGTTCCTGTTCCCGAAATGATTCCCCTGAATATCACCGCCGAACAGGTGTTTAGCTGGTTGAGAATGCAAGAATGAATCAGGACGATCGTCTTTTTTTACATCACATCCGGTTTTAAATGTCCTTTTCTTTAAATTCTCGCGTGGCGCGGAGGCAAGGCAAGTGTAGTTGCGCTTTCAACCGCCGATCGTAGGGGCGGGTTTCACCGACAATTATTGTCAATAATCGACAATATAGTAAACCCGCCCCCACCCAATAGTAAATCCCCATCTATGTTTTTCTCCGGCGATCAAAATCAAGGTTCATGTAGGTTATTGGTGGTGTGGGGGCGGGTTTATATAGATTGTTTGTACTCGTTATATATTGTCTGTAAAACCCGCCCCTACATATATTGTCTGTAAAACCCGCCCCTAGGAAATTCCCTATTTCCGCCACCTGTCAAATTGGTCTTCGGAACAGCCATTAATAAATTGATTGCTCACCCAACCGTCAAGGATTGTCAAAGTTTCATTAGGAGGATTACCTGAAAACCTGGCCGCAATTTTCACCCACTTACCTTGTCTGCTGACAGCCCTAACTCCGTCTCCCCTTTTCAATTTAGCTACAACCGGGTACTGATTGCCTGGGCCTTTGCGAATGTTAACAGCGCCACCTTCACCTGTAATAAACGAGCATTGAGTTTGCTTTTTTAAAGCTTCTGCTTTTGCGGGAGCAAGGCTTTGCTGCTTGCCGAAAACAGGAAAGCTGTAAAGTGAGAAACTCAAACTTGCAACGACGGCTGCAATAAAAAAGGCTTTTGATTGAGTAAAAATTAGCATTATTTCATTTCCTTGGATTGGCTGAACTGAAATCCTGACTATGATTTTTTTGAGAAAGGCTTCATTCCTTACTACTAACTGTTATTGGACTGAGGCAAACCATTCGGTAACACCTTGGGCGATGGCATCAGCTAATTTCTTCTGTTCTGTCGGATTCAAAATCCATTCAAACTCTTCGGGATTGATCAGAAATCCCAATTCCATTAAAACAGATGGAGCCACGGCAGGACGAGTCATAGCTAAGTTGTTCCAGAATACACCATAGCTCGGACGGTTCAACTTGGCAACTAAATAATTGTGCAAAAACATTGCCAAACTGTGCGCTTGCGGGTGAAACCAGAAAGCGCCGACTCCTTTAGTCTTAATGGCGTCGCCGTTATCCGGCAAAGCATTGTAGTGAATTGAAATTGCGATCGCAGGTTCTTCTTTTTGAATCATTTCCACCCGTGGCGGCAAATCCAAATCGACATCTTCCACCCGCGTCATTACCACATTCGCGCCGCGATTTACCAATTCCTGTTGCACCAATTTCGACACTGTTAAAGCTACTGTTTTTTCCCTAATTCCCACTGGACTCACAGCACCTGAATCCTCGGGCCCGCCGTGTCCCGCATCGATGAGAATCTTAATTCCTGACAGCGGCTTTGCTTGCGATACAGGTATCATGCTTGTATTCGCCGGCGGGTTTTTTAAAGACAGCACTAAAGTGGTGCCCTCGTATCTCAATTTATAGCCCCACTGCTGGGCAGATTTGAGATTAAAAGTATATTGTACTTGCAGTGGCGCGATTTGTTGCCATTCCAAACGCGAAATTACCGGGTCATCAGAGAGGCGAATAATGTCAGTTTGAGCGGTAGTATTGTACAGGGTTAAAGTGAAAGTGCGTTCTCCTTCCTGCACGGTGACTGGGACGGGTGTTTCTAAGGGAAATAATACCTCTGTCCAGCCGGAAACTTGACGCGAACTGGCGCTACGAATAATCGATCGCGGAGGCACTGTATCCTTGACAATTCGCACTTCCGATGCTTTAATCCAAGCACCGTAATCGAGTCTGAGCCATTCTCCCTCGCGCCCAATAATTGTTGCTCGCGTTCCCTTCGGCAGCGGTGTCATCCGAGAAAAATCTGTACTCGCCCCGGTTCTGGCAACACCCGGATCGGCCGTTACTTCTGCTATTTCTAAATCCGCCGGAGACAGAATAGAAATCTTGCCAGTACCTTGTTGGCTGATAGTTTGACCGTTCATTGTTAGTTCAAACGATGGCACGCCTAAATCAACTGTTTCTCCCTTAGATGAGAGGGCGTTCTCAGGGGTTTTACCGCAGCCTTGATACTGTTGGCTGCCGCCTTTTTTGATCGGGGAATTTGCCTCTAAAAGTACAGATGCGTTGTCGGGTAGTTCGACTTGCGATCGCGCTTTTAAAGGAATAGTAACGCCCGCCAATTTTACCGAAACTTGAGCATTCGCAGGTGCGATCGCCCCAAAGCAAATATATTCTCCCGGCAAACTCGCGACATCGACTTTTGGCGTCAGAGAATCTTTAGCAAAAGCCAATCCTACAGGGGCTACGGGCTGATTCGACTCGCGCGTCACCTTAATTTTGACTTCCTGATTTTCGTAACGCAAGGTAAAGACATTTTCGCCGAGTTGCAGCGGAAAAGTCGGGGCGAAATGCCCGGATGCGGTGCGCGAAATTTGGTTGCCATTTACTAACACTTGTCCCGGTGCGGGCGCTGTGCCGATTAAAAAGATGCGATCGGCTGTAGTTTTGTGGTTAGCGGGAGGATAAGCGACGAACAAAGGTTGAGCGGCGACAGCTACAGAGGCGATCGCCATTATCAAGCCAAACACACATAATCCTAAAAATTTTCTCATTCTAAAATGCAACTAATTGAGACTCTGTTGATTATTTATACTAGAACTTGCCCTAAGAAACCGGATTTCAGAGGATTAGTCGTAAGTCTTATTTACTAGACAGAGCCCATTTTATCAGGTTTGTAGTTGCAATTGAGCGATCGGCAATATAAATTCCCGCGTAAAACCATTAAGTTTTAATTAGTTCAGAGGTCGTTCTCCACAGTTGATCCAACCGATTCGCCGGCATCGTCAGATACAAAACATCCCCCGTACTCAAACAACAATTCAGTAAATCCCAGCCGTGGAGAGTTTGACAATTAGTTTCCACATACAGAGGCACAAAATCCGCAGACTTAGCAGCATCTTGAATACGGTGGCCGCAGAAAGGATGGTTTGGCGTAATCAATGTAGCCAAGCAAACCCACAGACTATCAGCAGTCATTCCGTTGCCCAAAATTCGGCCTCCAATCGCCGCCGCCGCGAAAGCAGGAGCCGCCAATTCCGTCGGGTTCAAAACTCCTTCAAACTCAAAAACTTGCTGCACCATTAAAGCAAAATGTGGGTCTTGATTGCGAACAATAACTGATAGTTTTGGAGCCAATCCTTTAGCGCTCAAGGCAATTTCGATATTAGACATATCGCTGCTAGTTACCGCCAAAAGTGCTGCCGCTTGCTTAACATTAGCAGCTTCCAGAGTTGCGGGCAAACTGGCACTTCCCTGAATGACCGGAATTTTCATTGAGCGGGCCGTGTTCAGAAATCGGCAGTTCGGGTCTTGCTCGATCGCCACAATATCGTAACCGTTAGTGTGCAGTTCTTTAGCAATTTGGATACCTATTCCTCCGAGTCCGCAAATAATGTAATGATGGCGCTGCGGAACTCGCGCCACATCCCAATATTCGGTAAAGCGAGTTCCCAATACGTAATCGTTGAGCAGTGCGTAGCAGATGCCGATGATGCCGGCTCCAACTAACATCATGACAATGGTAAATAGTTTAATGCTTTCGGGAGCTTGTTCGGCTACTTTTTCATGGCCTCCGGCTCCGGTAATCATCCCTACTGAAAAATAGAGAGAATCGACAATTGAGATATGCTCGTCAACACAAATATAGGTGGCAGTAGCAACGGCAATCATGGCCAGCAGCGTCAGTACAACAATTACTGCTGCTTGGCTGTGCTGCTGAAATCTGTGCAGCTTAGTTAATGTTTTGAGCAGTTTTTGAGTTAAAGTTTTTTGGGTGCTGCGGATAGTCGGCTGAGTGGCAACAATTAGCCGATCGCCCTGCTGACACTGCCGATCGGCAAGCACCGCCGATACTAAATCAGTTTTGTTAGCAGCGGGCAGATAATAAATCAACATTCGCGATCGATCGTCCCACAAATCGCTCAGTTGGCGATTTTTCCAAGGATGTGTTTCATCGATATATTCTTCGTGAATCGGCCAAGTGCGATCGAACAAGCGCAACTGTCCGATCGCCTGATTTCCGAGAGCCGCAAAGGCAAAAACCGGAGCAGCCAATGATGAAACGCTCATGGAAGTGTGATCGGGCAAAGTGTGGTCAATTCTGTCGCCCAAGCTAGTATTGAACAATCTGTTGATGATCCGAATCTGAGGATTGAGAATCCTCGCCTGCATCAAAATTGCCAAATTCACAGCATCATCGTCTGCTGCAATTACTAAAGTGTGAGCGTTTTGAATGCCTGCCGCCAACAAGGTAGAAGCTGCTTGCAAATTACCGACAACCACATCAGAAGTTTCGCCGCGAATTGGGCGATCGCTAATACCAACCACAATCGCTCCTTGCTGTCTCAACAAACAAAAAATCTTGTGTCCCGTGTGGCCCAACCCGCAAACAATGATTCGAGGTTTCATAAAAATTTATTTGCCAGCCGATTTCGGAGCTGTCCTTTGTAATTTTACTTACCATTGTTGACTGCTCTGGCTTTGAAGAATGTAGCTAAAAACACTATCTAGGATACTTGTGCCAAAGTCTGGAAGTGTTGGAAACAAAGAAAGGGCTGTGCCGTGTTCCTAAAGCCACCTTTCCAAGTGTTGAAATAAACACACCACACTGCCATGTACCTACAGACATGAGGTGCAACTAATACCAATTCACTATGAAGATACACTAAATGAGGCTGATGTCTTTCTGGTTGGAACTATATCCTTAGCGTTATATTAAATGCAGCTTCATAGTGAATTGGTATAAGAGAAAGGAGTTGTGCTGCTTCTAACGTACAACGGGTGACGCGGATGCCCTCTCTTGGTAATTCCCAGGCAGTAGAGATTTTCACGGTTACTCAGCCAAGGGGAAACGGTTTGGTATCGGTTCGTCAAGCTGCCACGATTGCCCCAAGCCACAATAATTCGATCGGCTCGCTCAACAGCTTCTCGGAGATAGCGGTCATTTTCAGGCCCCACGGGATCTAATACCACGCGCAGAATATCTGGTCGCGAGGCACGGTAAGCAAATAAATTGACTACTTCGATCGAACCGCAACCCCAAGAGCGGGCAAAGCCTAAGCATCGGCGGAGTGTGGGATCGTCAGTATTTGCATCCGCACGACTGGGGTTGAGCATAACAAAGACGACCCTGGGAGCATTGGCGTCCCACTCCCGCCACAGAGAGTAGCGGTAGAGTCCTGTGGAATCGATCGCTGCACCTTGTTTCATAATTTGTTTCATTTGAATGCCCTGGAAAATTTTAGCCGTCAGACTTGGCTTCTGTCAGCTCAACAATAAATTTCTTATAGCAACCGTCAAAACGGTCATACCAATTCACTATGAAGATACACTAAATGAGGCTGATGTCTTTCTGGTTGGAACTATATCCTTAGCGTTATATTAAATGCAGCTTCATAGTGAATTGGTATAACCTGATTTAATATTTGAAAAATATCCGGGTGTGACAGCCAACCAGGGGAATGTGAATAGGTAGGGACACTGCCCTGTCCCTACAACTATGACTTCCTACATAAATTTAGCTGCCTTAGCGGCAGGAGTTATTATGAAATTGACTGCACCCTTATTAGCATCCGCTTTAGTTTTCGTCGGTACTGTCGCCTTTGCAAGCCAAGTGCAAGCAGCTCCCAGCAACTATTGGAATAGCACTAGAACAACATTTCAGTGCGTTACTTCCGGTCGGAATTTTGTCACAATTGCGCGGCGGGGAAATGTCACAACAGATCCAATGATTCTTTGGAAATCTACCGAGTTCGGCCGCGAATATACACCTTGGCAGCGCTGTCAAATTGTTTCCAATAGATTGACCAAAGCTGTTGCCCAGAATGGCGGAAGATTGAGCAACTTGCAGTTAACAACAGGAATTGTTAATAACTTGCCCGTAGTTTGTTATGTGAACGGACAGGGGCGCTGCAACTCTCAAAATCTGCTGTTCACCCTAGACAAGCGCAATGCTAAAAATCCCGGTGATGCTTTAACGAGATTGATTAATTTTGCCCAAGACGGCAGCGGGCCGGTTACAACGTTCAGAACAGGAACTCAATCGTCTGCACCGCAGTTTGTACCCTTTGGAGATATGGTCGATCGAGCTTTTAATTCTCCCAACAATAAACCGTCAGTTCCTGTAGCAAAACCGCAGGGCGATCGAGGTATTTAATCTCCAATTCTACTCGTTATCTACTCGTTACCAGGCTCTGCCTGGTAACACAGATCAGGAGGCTCTGCCTCCAATTTTCCTGGAAGCTGGCGAGGCAGAGCCTCTGGATATCGGTTCCCAGGCAGAGCCTAGGAACCAGTTAAACTTGCACCTGAGAAATTTCTACTCGTTCCCAGGCAGAGCCTAGGAACCAGTTAACTAAAAACACTACACTGTCACCCCTTCAATTTTCTCATCTGTTAACTCGTACAACTCGCGCAAATGCTGCAACTTATCCGCATCCGGCAGCCAAAAACCCCGCCCGTTAGCCTCCAACATTCGCCCTACAATATTGCGAAAAGCTTCAGGATTTGCCTCCCGCAACTTCTTCGCCATCTCTTCATCCAAAGCATAAGTATCAGCCGCCTGATCGTAAACCCAACTATCAGTAAAATCAGCCGTTCCGCCCCAACCAATTAATGCCGTCATCCGCTGCGAAATTTCATAAGCGCCGCCAGAACCTTGATTGGCCATCGCGTTAGCCCACTTAGGATTTAGCAACTTAGTTCGATATTCCAAGCGCAGCAAATCTTCTAAATTGCGCGGAGTGGTATCCTGAGAAAAACTTTCTACAAAACTCGTGTTAACCTTTTTGCCACGCTGCTTTTCTGCGGCTTTCTTCAAACCGCCAGTATTCGCATAATACTCTTGAATATCAGTCAAACCGTATTCCACAGAATCAATTTCTTGAATTATGCGATCGCACCCTTGCAACAACTGAGTCAAAACCTCCGGCCTCGCTTCCCCCTTATCCTTCCTCCCGTAACTAAAAACATTGCGACTTTCCCAAGTTTTCCCCAACTCATCCCCCGATTCCCAACTACCATCCACAACCCTATCGTTAACCAAAGAACCAAAATCCCCAGCCGGATTAGAAAACAACCTTGCGGAATAATTCTGCACACCTTTTGCCTGCAAAATTAAAGCGTGTTTGCGAATAAAATTCTCCGACTCCGGTTCATCCGCATCCGCCGCCCGCACGAACAAATCATCCAACAATTCAATAATATTCACAAAGCTATCTCGGAAAATACCCGAAAGATTTCCCAACACATCAATCCGGGGATGACCGACATCAGCTAACGGTTTTAATTCATAGCGAACAATGCGACCAGTACCTTCTTTAAGAGGTTCAGCCCCCACCAATTCTAGCAGAATTCCAATAGATTCGCCCCGGGTTTTAATCGCATCCAAACCCCACAAAATCACCGCCACAGTCTCAGGATATTTACCCTGTTCTTTAACGTGCTTCTCAATAATTTTCCGAGCAATTTCGCGCCCCCTTTCATAAGCAGCAGGAGAAGGCATCCGATAAGGATCTAAAGCGTGAATATTCCGACCAGTTGGCAACACCCCAGCCCCATCCCGCAACAAATCCCCACCCGGTGCCGGCAGAATATATTCCCCATTCAAACCCCGCAAAAGATTAGTCAACTCATCCGTCGTTTGCAACAACAAATCCCTAACTAGCAAGCCCTCCTCAAAAACCCCACCCAACCCCTCTTGTGGCACAGGCATCTTGCCTGTGCTGGTTTGTGGCACAGGCATCTTGCCTGTGCTGGTTTGTGGCACAGGCATCTTGCCTGTGCTGGTTTGCCAAACAATTGCTTTCACCTGTTCCTGTGATAACCTCTCCCCAAAATAAGCCTCAAGATAAGAGGTCATTTCCTCAGAATTAGGCGGTTCCCCCAGAACGTGCAAACCAGAAGAAAACAAGCGACATTCCACCACCTGTAAATACTCGTAAAGCTTCACCAAATAGCGGTTAAAAGCATCAGCACTGAACATTCCCACATTCTCAAAACTAAAAGCAATACCCAACTTTCGAGCATCATCAAACGGACAATCAGCCTCCAAACCGCTATCTAAAACTTTCTTGCAAATAGCCTCTTTCAGCACATAATTCTTTGCCGTATCTTCCCGATATTCCGCAATCAAATCCCGCAAAGCCATCAATTCCTTGTACAAGCCAGCGCGGCCGTAGGGCGGCACATTGTGAGAAATCAAAACACCATAACCGCGCCGTTTTGCTAACATCGATTCCGAGGGATTGTTGGCAGCATAGATATAAAGATTCGGCAAACTTCCCAACAGAATATCCGACCAAGAATAGCCAGTATTTCCCAGAGGAGATCCCGGCAACCATTCAACAGTGCCGTGCATTCCGAAGTGAACCACAGCATCAGCTTGCAAATCATTTTGCAGCCACTTGTAAAAAGCAGCATATTGAGGGTGAGGCGTCAAATCGCGATCGAACATTAAGCGCATCGGATCGCCCGAAATTCCCAGGGGCGGCTGCAAACCTATCCAAACATTGCCCAGTTGAATGCCACCGATTTGGAACTCGTCCCCCTCTGTCTTAATGCCAGTACCAGTTAAAGATTTCCACTGTTTTTCGATACGACTTGTTAACAGATATCCCAGCCATTTTTCTAAAGTTTTGACATTAACAGTCTCTTTTGTGGTACGGGCATCTTGCCCGTCACAAGTAGCTTCATCCGCCTCTTTCACCATGCGAATTAACTCCTCACCGTCAGACGGAATTTCTCCAACTGTATAACCTGCTGCTTGAAGTTTGTGCAGGAAATTTAGCAGCGATTTCGGTACATTTAATAAAGCAGCCGTACCCGCGGCACCGTAACCGGGAGGAAACCCGTAGAGAATAATCGCAATTTTCCTTTCAGATGGCGGAGTTTGCCGCAGTTTCACCCAATTGTTAATTCTACTTGTCAGGCGTTTCGCGCGATCGGGCACCAGATAAATATCCTCACCCACCAAACCGCCCAGGGGAACAGGATCGATCGCGCCATCCAACTCAGGCAAAGCATACAATACCACACTTTGCAAACCTCCAATCCCCTGACGAGTCCAAGAATGAATATCCTGAATCAGCAGAGGTGCGGACACAAAATAAGGTACATTTTTAGCAGTTAAAATCCGCTTAGCAACTTCCACCTGCCTTCCACCCTCCATCGAACCAGCAGGCCCGCCAACCAAAGGAAAGCCAATAGTAGAAACAATCGCATCAACTTCCACAGCATCTTTAGAAAGCGAAAGAGTTTCAATATTGCCTTCTTTTCTGCGCCCAGTTTCATCAGCAGTAGTCATCCAATCTCGCACCGCCACATGGCCTTCAACGCCATTGATAAAAATCGGCAAAGGCACAATTCCCGCATCTTCAAAATAGCGAATCAATTGAGGAATATAAGGCTGCTTGGTGATAACGTGTTTGCGGTAAAGCAAGATGCCCACAACAGGGGATTTTCCTCCCTCCACTTTTTGAGACCAATTGGTCTCAAATTTTGTGGAACGGGCATCTTGCCCGTTAGAAACCCGGTCTAAATTTTCAGACAAATTAGTCTCAAGTTTTGTGGAACGGGCATCTGGCCCGTTATAACCCTTTCTATCAAGATGTCTAGCCTCTTGTGTGGAACGGGCATCTTGCCCGCCCCTAGCACTTTGATTACCGAGATACCAATCCAAATATTGCCGAGGCGATTCAAAATAACCATTATAATCGGGATGCAATAAACCCATATTGGGAGTTTCCACAGGCGGCGGAATTTCTGCAACCTTCAGCCCCAAATACTTTTCGGCAATAATCCAAAACATCGAGACAACATTATCCGCCCCGCCCGCATTCCAGTAACCATAAATAATCAGCCAGTTTCGCAAATCCTGCACTTTTTGCACCGGCACATATTTTAATAACTTCGGCCCCACCTTCAAAAAGCTGATGTAACCAGCCAGCTTATCTTCTTCTCGCCCATTGCTGAACTTATCCAGAATAAACTTAACAGGCTTCGGCATTCCCTTCGGTTTATCGCCAATTTTAAAAGCACCGATTTGAGTAAGACTCATCAATTCCAAAGCCGACTCAAAAACCAGGCGAATCGGAATATTCTGCACCCTTTCTCGCAGCCACATTACCGCATCGTAATCAAACAGCAAACTCCCGAAAAACACATCAGCATTCGAGAGGGCAGCCGCTACAGCGTCGGGTTCGTCTGCGAGGGCGCGATCGCTAAAAACCCGCACTTCCAATCCCTGACAGCCAGAAACAGCCAACTCGGCAGCTTTCCGGTACAAATCAGCATTAAAAGATTCAAACCCTGCAATTAAGACAATGCGTTTCACAGCCAAACCTCGAAATATTTATTGATTGTAGCCTGTTTCAATTAGGTTATATTATATTAGATAGCATCCTCGGTGGGGGTGGGGCGGGTTTAGTAGATTTCTGGTGTTGTATTGCAGACATTGGCGAACCCGCCCCTACATTACCAATTATCAATTATCAATTCCTAATTTCCGTCGCAACTCTCATAAAATCTAAAATCTAAAATCTAAAATCTAAAATCTAAAATGGTTCGAGTTCCTCCCGCAATAGTTATCTTAGGTCAAAACAGCCAGCCGATCGCCCAAAAAATCTCCGCACATTTCCCCGGTTCCCAGATTTACGGTTTAATCGATCGCACTTCCAACACAGACATCAACTTTAGCAACTTCGGCGAAACATTGCGGGAATTATTTGCCACAGAAACCCCAATCATCGCCATCTGCGCCGCCGGAATAATCATCCGTACCCTCGCCCCCCTGCTGTCAGACAAACGCGCCGAACCGCCAGTTTTAGCCGTCGCAGAAGACGGAAGCGCCGTCGTACCGCTGTTGGGCGGTTTGCACGGCGTTAATGATTTGGCCAGAGAGATTGCAGCAGCCCTCGGCGTACAACCTGCAATTACCACCACCGGAGATATCCGGTTTCGCACCGCGCTGCTGAGTCCTCCCCAAGGCTATTATTTAGCGAATCCAGAGGACGCGAAGACTTTTATTTCAAATTTGCTCGCCGGGGAAAAAGTACGCCTAGAAGGGGCTGCAAGCTGGCTTTCCGAGAGCAATTTGCCGTTAGCGAAGCCCTCGAAGAGGATCGCCCCCGACGCAAAATTGACTATTCGCGTCACCGAAAAAGCAATTGCGCCAACGCCCGATTGTTTAGTTTACCATCCGCAAATTGTGGCAGTTGCACTCACAAAGCTATCGAATATTGAGCCGGAAATAGCGGTTTCATTTGTCCAGCAAGCCTTGGAAAATGCAGGTTTAGCAGCAGCTTCCGTTGCCGGATTTTTTGCATTAAAAGAGGAGATGGGAAATCCGGCACTTGAAGCAGTTTCACAATATTTTAAAGTCCCCGTCCGATTTTTCAATCTCTCCGAACTTGTCGAATTAGACTCAATTGAATTAATTGAAAATAAGGCCGCACAAATTGCCCTGACAGCAGCCGGTGCAAACAGTCACTTAATCGAGTCCGATCGCCCAAACTCCGTGAATTGCGCGATCGCCCTGGCCGCCCAACCCTTTGATGCTAGGGCGATCGGAATTAGCCGCGGCAAACTGGCGATCGTCGGTACCGGCCCCGGAGGCGCGCCCTGGATGTCCCCGGAGGTTAAGGAAATTCTGCGCGAAGCCACGGATTGGGTGGGTTACAAATTTTATCTCGACTTAGCTGGAACCCTGCGGGAAGGGCAAAATCGGCACGATTCCGACAACCGCGAAGAGATCGATCGCGCCCGTTTTGCCCTAGATTTAGCAGCATCCGGCAAATCTGTAGCCGTCGTTTCGTCGGGAGATCCGGGTATTTTTGCGATGGCTGCAGCGGTGTTTGAGGCGATCGACTCTGATGCCAAACCCGAATGGCAAGGCATTGATATTCGGGTGGCACCGGGCATTTCAGCCATGCAGGCAGCCGCTGCTGCGATCGGAGCACCCCTCGGACACGATTTTTGCGTGATTTCGCTTTCAGATATTCTCAAGCCTTGGGAGGTCATAGAACAGCGGATTGCGGCTGCTGCTGCTGCCGATTTAGTTATGGCATTTTACAATCCCATCTCGAAACAGCGGATTTGGCAACTCGGAAGGGCGATCGAGATTTTGTTGCAAAGTCGCGATCCTAAAACCCCCGTCGTACTAGGGCGAAACCTCGGCCGGCCAGGTCAATCTGTGCGCGTTTGCACCCTCGGCGAATTCCAGCCGGAAGATGCAGACATGAGAACTTTAGTGATTGTCGGTTCGAGTCAGACTCGGATTATTCCCCGCAAATATGGAGATGTTTGGGTTTATACGCCGCGCAGGTATGAAAAATAAGTCCAAGTGATTTGTCAAAAACAACATTTCTCTCTTATCTCTTTCTCTGCGCCCTCTGCGCCCTCTGCGGTTAATAAAAAAAATCTCCTTCACACAACCAGCCACCAATGAACACTAAAATACCAGAAACAATAGAAACAGCTACATTTGGACTTGGTTGTTTTTGGTCTCCCGACGCGCAGTTTGGAATTATCGAAGGAGTCGTGCGAACTCGCGTCGGTTATGCGGGCGGGACTACAGCAAACCCGACTTATCATAACATAGGGAATCATATTGAAGCGGTAGAAATAGATTTCGAGCGATCGCAAATTTCCTATGCAGAACTGCTAGAGATTTTCTGGAGAAGTCACAATCCCCGGCAATCTCCTAGTTGGTCTCGCCAGTACATGGATGCCGTTTTCTATCGCAGTGAATCACAAAAGCAATGTGTTGAACAAAAACTCGATCGCGAAAAAGCTAATGGCGGCGAAATTTATACATTAATTCAGCCTTTAACCCAGTTTTATTGGGCGGAGGATTACCATCAAAAATATTATTTGCGTCAGGAACCGGAACTGATGCAAGAATTCGATCGCACTAAGTTTGTTAACTCCACTGTAGCAGCAAGAGTCAACGGTTACGTCGCGGGCTTCGGCAGTTTCTCCAATCTCAAAGGGGAAATTAGAGATTTTGGTTTGTCTGCAGCCGGATGCGAGAAATTAGAGAAAATAGTCTCCCGAATCCGACATTAAATTTTACATAACTCTTGTGGGATGGGCGTCCCGCCCGTCCGCGACTAATATCTGGTCCGATCGATTAACAATAATGTCTCGGTCGGGGCGGGTTTTTGAGATGGTCAATTATTGGCAGGTATTGTTGGTAAACCCGCCCCTACAAAAATCGCGGCCCCTCGACCGGGCATGATATAATATTTAGCGACTAATCTGTAGGGTGCACGGCTGCACCAGACGACTAATTTTACCCAGCTATTGTGGGATGGGCGTCCCGCCCGTCCGCAGCATGCAAATTAGACATGAAATAGCTTATTTCACAGATGACATTCTCACCTTTAACAGAAAATCGTTAAGCGCAACCTTTGCATTAGAATTGGACGGCAAATGACTTGTAAAACTTGCATCTTCTAATATATTAATTAGCCGATCGCGCTCTTGCTGATAAAATTCTATATCTGTATCTTCCAGCACTGATTTTTCCTCCCCGCCCAGCTTTCTAGCAATCAAATCCGGAATATACGACAACTGGAACTTATCGTTAAGTTTCACCAAATTCGCCTCGACTTCCCCCGTTTGCATCAAGTGAATCCCAGCCAGCAACACCCGATAAACGTACAGCAGCAGCTTAACCCGACGCGGGCGTTCTTTCTCAAACAATTTCCATTGAGTTTTAGCAAAACCGAGATAATGGTGGCTGTGGTGCTTGGTAATGCAGTGAGAGGCAATATCCTTTAATTCTTCGTGTTCCTTTGTAGTGTAAACTATCAGTGGCGAATACAGTTGTTCTAGCACGTACCCGTTGCGCTTCAACAGCAACTCAAAAAATTTCTTGATATCGTGAGTTACTAAATCGAGTTGCATTCCCTCCCGAACTTCCGAAACTTCGATTGTTTCTTCTCCAGAAATCAGCCCAATTACTTTCGGTAGCGGCAAAATGTGTACTCCCCGCAAGTCGAAGTCAGAATCTGCGGAAGGAAAGCCGTATAAGTGCGAACCGCTGACAGTCGCAAACAGCAGCGGATAAGGTTGAACTGAAATAATTTTAGCGAGATTAGAGATGTATTCTATCATATTTTTCTTCAGTCCGCGTAGGCGGACTTTGTTTGTATAGAAGCGATTTCAATCGCCGATTCAATCGCCGATTAAATTCCCGATTTCGATCGCGCCTCTACGAGATTTAATCAAAAACAGATTAGCTTTCTCGTAATTAGGACGTTCCGGTAAGGAAGTTGCAGCAAAAGCGCGATCGAACTCACCGTGCAAACTCAACCGCCAGCGATTCACCTCATCCCAGGATATTTCTTGGTTGCGGATAGATAAAAGTTGCGATCGATAATCCTGCACCCGAACGGGTACAAACCCCTCCTTTAGCACCGTAATTCCTGACAGCAACAAGCGAATTAAGTGCATCGCGTGCTTCCAACGAATTTCCCCGGTATTGCGGAGGTCTTGCTCCATTTTTTTAAATTGAGACAAAACGTAGCTATTGTAAGTTTGATAAACCAATTGAGAAAGAAACATTTCCCGATTTTCCAGCAATTCTTGCGCTACAGGAGAAACAGTTTCTACTAAAGGCGTGTACAAACATTCTAGCACATTTGGATTAGCTTTTAGTGCCAAAACTAGAAACTTTTGCAGTTCCCAATAGCATTCCTGATTTTCCTTGTTTTCCAATTGTTCTGGAATGCCGTAAAGCGACCAATGAAGTATTGCCGGCGGCAGGTAAATCCCGCGTCTGTCTGTATCGGATTGCTCGTTATCAAGACCGTAGGCTCTAGAACCAAGAATGCAGCGGTAAATTACAGAATCATAGAGGTTGTATTCTGCAAGAAAATCTCCTCCTGAATGCAATCCTTCGCTCTGAAACTGCTTGCGGATACTGAGTTCGTGCCGCCGCAGACTAACTTGTGTTCCGTCTGGGAGTTGGACTAAATATGCGTGGGAATTGTCCGTAGGCGATTGAACGATGACACCTACTAATCCCGGTTTCCAAGATTGGTCGCTGGCGGGGTTTTTGACCTCGATTCTGGTGACAATTTGGGTTCCTGCGGGTAGGATTAAGTTGAAATTTTGGGAAATATTGGCATTTGCCATGAGGAAACCTCCTGCGGGGCACGAGCTACAATGTTAGTGTAGTGTATTTGTAATACAAAATTCAAGCGAGAATTTATAGCAATTCGGAAAAGGACAGCTACATACAGAATTCTGTTTAGCGAAAAAGCAAAAAGTTCTCTAATTTTATCGCTGCTTAATTTTTCGCTTTAGCTTATACCCCCTTTTCACTTTCATGTTGTGCAGGAAGTGCTACACGCCCATGAAAGTCATGATAACGATGTGAAAAGTCTTCTAAATATGGACTTTCAAGCACAGCACGTCGTTTAGCAAAATTATTATTTATTTGATGGTATAAGAAATCAGCATCTATCGCAAAAATTTTTTTAAAATCCACTGTTAATTCTGGTATGCCTTCCTGACATGATTCACGTTCTAGAGGTATTTTTTCCAAAAAATGGTACTGTTGATAACGATTAGATTTTACTAAATTCCAATCTGCTGAATTGAGCTGGACTGTTTTGTCGGAGCGAATTTCTTGAGCTGTATGTACTTGACAACAAAGTACAGAATTTAATAACTTATTAGGCTTATCTCGATTTTGCCTAGCGCTATAGTCCCAATCTAAATCACAGTTTTGAGTGACAATAATTGCATAAGGATGAACAATAGGTTTAAACTGAGTTTGATCGAGGTCTGGAGAAGATTCACTTGGAACTGGTTTAATCTGTATAAGTCCAGTCAGAATTTCCCCTTGTCTAAGAGCCTCTTTGTCATTCGAGGCTCTGTAAATCCAAGGTTTACGCATGGTTAGCTACTCAAAATCTAGGACTAAAGGTGGTCTGACTTCGCTAGGTAATACGCTACCAGTAAGTAATCCTAATTCTTGAGGTAAGGTAGTTTGTCCTAAATCAGACCGACAGTCACTATAATATTCCACCATTTGTTCAAGCACGTCAGATGCTTCTTGCAATCCTTCTGGAGTGTTAGCAAAAAGCAGATTGAGTAGCGTTAAGCACTTAACCCAAGCGATCGTGTTTTGATTGAATTGACCAAACCATTCACCACTAATAGGTGATTCGATGGAAACTTCGATTTTTAAGCTAGGAGTAGCAGATGCTAATGTGTGCCGATACTGCGTCTGAGCAGGAGTGGGTAAAACTTCATACCTTTGTCCAATTATATTTTTGCTTTGAGTACCACCAGTTGTTACGTGCATAGGATTATATTGGTTGAGGTCGCATTGCTCTGTGCAACTCTTCCGTGATACCCCAGCGGAAGAGATTTCTGGCTGTATGGTTGTAGTTATCGAGTATTTTCCAGGCATTTTCACTCCTTTCTACTTTATCCTCAGTAAAAAAATCAGTATCTAATAAATAAGCTGTTTCATCTATACCTTTTTCTGTGTCCCTAACGTTAACAAGCCCATGATTAAAATTAACTTGACCGAATTCAGTTTTTAGCTGTAAATTTTTAACAAAGTTTTGAATTGAATCTGCTACTTCTGGTGTATACAGTTCAGAAGCAATATGTTGCGGTATTAATTCATGCCACTCTTTGTCTTTGATATTTAGTTTTGACCTAATAATTAAATCACGATATCTTAGTCCTGTTCGTGAATAAAAAGAGGGATTATATATTTGTTCAAAAAGTTCTACAGCGCGTTTAAATTTATCAATAAAATTTTCATATCTTTCATACTTTGTCGTAGCAAGCGTTATAGAGTTTTTGTCTAAAGATATCTGGCAACTCAAGTCTTCTGACTTAAATTGATAAGTCAAGTCAATTGAAGTCAAGTCACTGGTAAAATTAGAGGTGAATTGGGTTAAAAGATTAGATAGCTCAACCGGGATCTGCAAATTTCTAGAAGTTTCAAAAATTGGGTATTCAAACCTTATACTATCTTGAAAGTCTACAGGCTGTTGGCTGGCAATTTTCAGGATAGTTGGAAATCTAAGTTGAGCAATAACCTCAATTAGGGGGCTGTCCTCATAAATTACTCTTTCATAGTTTGGGAGCTTCATTTTTTCAAAGTATCCATTACCAATTTGAAGAGCGTCTATTACTCTAGCTTAACTTACTTCCAAACAGAATTACATTCAGGATAGATGCCATCGCCTTTTCCCAATCAAATTTTACAACTTAAAAATATGGGCAATACAGGATTTGAACCTGTGACCCCTTCCGTGTGAAGGAAGTGCGCTACCACTGTGCTAATTGCCCGCAGATAATTAATATACCATACCAAGTCCAAATTAGCAACTAAATTTTTCCTAAAAAATCAGCCGCTTGTTTCCCAGTTAAACTCGACACAATGCCAAGAATACAGGCATTTGTCGAGTCTGGCATCAGTTAACCTGCCACCAACCCGCCGAGGGGCCGACAAACCGCACTACAATCCACCAAGCCACCAAAAGACTAATCCCCATCCAGCTTCCGCGACTTGTCCACTTCACAAAATCTTCGCTTTGGGTTTTCGTGATTGGCAGCCAGGGAACGATGCGCTCTTCTTTACCGTATTCGTCGCCGATCGACTCTTTGCGACGCTTAGCTTCACCCATAATCTTTGTCTACTAAATTAGATTTCAACTCAATACCTAACCAAATTATACGCCAACAGGTCATCTCAAGCCTGGGTCAGCCAAGTCGTATCCAAATAATCAATCCTCGCAAAAGGACTCAAAGCCGCTAAAACCTGCTTTCCATAACTGCGGTGAATCACCCTGCTGTCGAAAATCGCCACAACCCCTTGACGTTCTCGCACCGGCGCGATCGCCCGTTGCAATTCATTCAGCGCCGCCGGCAGCAAATACAACCGAAACCAATCCTTGCGCTGCTCCTTATAATAAGCCACACGCGCCGTCACCAAAGGATTCTCCAAAGAAGGTAGCGGCAAAGTTGCGATCGCCAGCAAGTGAGGCGCCCTCAATTCCCCCTGATGTTCCCGCCAAAACTCCCACCCCGTCACCAAAATCGCATTCTCCCCCACATCAGTCTTTTCTACCTGCACCCTAGAACCGAACTCAGAAGCCAAAATTGCCGCCAGCCGAGCCTTCAGCGGTACATCACCAACAATCAGCACCGTTAAACCCGCCACCGACGCGCTCATCAACAGCAAAGTCCGAATTTCTTCCATTAAAACTCCCTGAAATTCCGGCGTATTCGGCAGCGGCAGCCAGTTGGGAATGTACAGTTGAATTAATTCGCTTTGTCGATCGGGCGAAAACTTAACGCTCGTCAATTCTGGCAGTCCCAGCATTTGCCGGAAGATCGGAGCCTTCGGTTCCACATCCACCGCCCCCCCAATCAACACCACAGGCTGAGAATCCCAAATTTTGCTCAAAACCTCAGCCACCTGAACCGGCGCGCTGAACAGAGAAAATGACCCAGCCTCCCGATGAATTTGGGCCCACCGCAGTTTTCCGTTTGTTTCCCACCGCTGCCAAAAATTGCTCCAAGCAGCCGGAATCAGGGAATTCGGCTCGATTTTTTCAAACAGCCCCTGCAAAATATTTTGCTCTGCCGTTTCCAGCAAATAGCACTCCTCTGGTTTCGCCGGATGCTGAAAGAAAGCCCGCGTTAGCAGTACCCGCCCTTGGAGGATTGCATCGGCTTCCAAAGGCTGAGATTGCATTAAATCATTCCAGTCAGCAGGTTGCAAACACGCCGTCAATTGCTGGCGCGTCCAAACTTCCAAGTCATCCACACCGTCGATAATTGTCGGAATATTATTGTGAAGTTCCGAATTCCCCGCCAAGCGAGCCGCCAGCCAAGACTCTGGATCGGCTAGCATCAATCCTCGTCCCGTGGCATTATCGGAATAAGTGTCGATCGACCCCTCTGTTTGCAGCCACTCTTGCAAACGCGGAATTTCCACTGCTCTCAAATGCTCGATCACCCGTGTCGGCGCCACTAAAATCACAGGTTCCGGCCACATCAAAATCGGCATCAAATAGCTGACTCGATACCGCTGTCGGTAAGCTCCAGCAGGAAGCCCCGTTTGGATCAGAGCGCTGCGCCCCAAGCGCAACGCCCGCGCCACGAGCCGCGCCATCGTTAAATGGTGGGGCCAGTGCGGCTCGGAGTTCGATCGCAGGAAGCGGAGCAATGAGTTGTGGACTTCTACCTCAATCAATCGGTTTTAAAATTGACATTTCTCACTCAAGATAATCAAAACTGGCCAGAAAATCAACTACTTTTTGACCGATAGGCAAACAGAATTTACTCTCCTGATGAGTTGCACCTCCCTTCCCAAAATTTCCGTGAGAATTCACCATCAAACTCTCCTGTCCCGAACTAATTAAAATAGTTTGGGTAGGTGACTCAAAAAACTTGGTTGGCTGACTCACCCGTGATATATCAGAGAGCAAATTCATCAACTCATTTAACTTATTTGTAGCTGTACTCAAGGCTTTACGCAACTGCAATATTCGTTTTTCCTCCAAATTTTGAGTTTCGATATTTTTGCCGATAACCATAATATTTCTCTGAGTTTGTACAGCATCCTTAAAAGGAAGAATCGCTAAAAAAGCTGCTGGCAATAAATCCTCATCGCTCTCAAATCTAAAAGTTAGAGTTGTGCGGCGGTAGCCGACTTCAATATTAGGAGGAAAATTCATGGCCCGGTAATGCCGAGATATTTCGCTGTAAGCTGTTGCTAAAGTGCTGTTTGCTGAGTAGTCTAAAAGTGCGTCAACCACAATTTGCACTAACCCAGGCGTGTGACTTAAAAATTTTATCGATTCTGACTGCGACTTAAATTGTTGAATCAGAGTGCGATCGCCAGCGGGGCTGAGGTCAACCCACTGGCAAGTAATATCATCTGCAATGATGCCACATCGAGGAACCAAATACAGTTTTGCTCCTGTTAAAGTTGCTCCCCTCAAATCAGCGCCCACCCAATCTGCATTAATCAAATTTGTTTCTGTCAAATCAGCGTGAACCAAACTAGCACTTGCTAAATTAGTATTTCTTAAATCTGCTCCGTTAAGGTTAGCTCCGTTCAATTTAGCACAGCTCAGATCGGCGCCGTTGAGGTTAGCTCCCGTCAAATCAGCCCATTTGAGGTTAGCTCCGCTCAAATTGGCACTGCTGAGATTCACCTGTTGCAAAGAAGCTTGTCTCATATCGGCATTGCTCAAATTGACGCCGCTAAGTTCTGCTTTCGTCAAATCTGCGCCGTGTAAGTTAGCTTCTTGAAAGTTAGCTGAAGCAGCCGAAGCACCTCTGAGATTTGCACCGGAAAGATTAGCACCGCACAGGTTAGCTTCCGTCAGTTTTACCTCTCTTAAATCTGCTTCAGTCAGGTTTGCACCGCTGAAGTTAGTTTTGCTGAGTTCGCAGCGGACTAATTCGCATCTAATCAGGGATGCTCGGATTAATTGAGCTGCACTTAAATCGGCTCTGACTAAGTTTGCTACGTTGAGAGTCGCCCCGTTTAAGATTGCCCGCGACAGGTTGGTACTGCTGAGTCTAGCCACATTCAAGTTAGCGTCGCTCAAGTTAGCGTCGCTCAAGTTAGCGCCGCTGAGGTTGGTGACAAATAAGCTAGCCCGCCTTAAAATTGATTGGCTGAGGTTGATGCGGCTGAGATTAGCTTCATTCAGGTTCATTCCTGTGAAATCTCTGTCGCCTTCTGTGTATCTCTTGACGAGTGCAAATCGTTTGAGCAGTTCTTCAGCTTCCATTTTTTTACCTAACTGAAAGGGCAATTGGCTAACTTTTATAGGGCATGAATAGAAATTATCTCAAATTAATTTATAGTATTTACTCACCGAGCTGATAAAAGCTTTTGACAAACTCAATGACCGTATTTAGCGGCGGGGTGGTAAATCTTTGGGCTTTAATTGCAGGACTGATAGAGGTTTTGTTGACTCCGGGCAAATTTGTCAAGTTTCTGCCAAAATCTGGGTGATAGTGAATCATCAAAGTTTCGGCGCTGGAGTTAGCCAGTACAGTTTGGGTAGGCGATTGGAAAAAACTTGACATCGGTTCGCGATCGAGGCGAATCGGCTGAATTTTCATTTCCCCTATTTTTCTCATTGTTTTGGTCAGGGCGACGTTTAATTGCACTACCATATTTGAGACTCTGACGCCCAGGTTATTACCACTTTGGGGTTGAATCATCTTGATCAGAGTCATCAAATTTTTCTGAGTAAATGCTGCATCACTAAAGGGAATAATCGCCACGAAAGCTGTGGGAAATAGTTGATCGTCCTGCTCTATTCTAAATGATATGATTGTGCGTCGGGAATTAACTTCGATACTGGGAGGATGGTTCAAAGCAGGGTATTGACGGGCTATTTGGCGGTAGGTAGCTGCCAGGACAAAGTTAGCATCCGGGTCGAGGGGTCGATCGACAATAATTTGAACAGTCGGCGGTGTAGCATTGAAAAACCTTTGAGATTCTTCTGGGGTAAAGCGCTGAATGTGGCTGCGATCGCCGTTAGGACTGAGGTCAACCCAATCGCAGGTAATGTCATCTGCTTTCACATCAAACCTAGACACCGCGTAAATTTTTGCCCCCGTCAGGGCCGCCCCCGTCAAATCTGCGCCCACCCAATCAGCGTGAATCAAATTCGCTTGAGTCAAATCCGCGTGTACCAGAGTAGCGTTCAACAGATTGACATTGCTCAAATTTGCCCCGTACAAGTTGGCCCCGCTCAATCTCGCTTCATCGAGGTCAGCGCCGGTCAGGTTCGCCCCGCTGAGGTCAGCCCACCGGAGATTAGCGCCTCGCAAGTCAGCGCCGCTGAGGTTGGCCTGAGACAGATTAGCTTGTCTAAGTTCGGCATTGCAGAGGTTGACTCCTCGCAAGTCTGCCCTGCTGAGGTCGGCTCTGTGCAAGTTTGCCCGTTCCAAGTTGGCCGCGGTTAGGGAAGCGCCTCTAAGGTGAGCCCCGCTGAGGTCGGCTTGCTCTAGATTGGCTTCTCTGAGGGTTGCTTCTCTCAAATCTGCTTCGCTGAGATTTGCCCCGCTCAAGTTTGCACTGCTGAGGTTTGCTCGGATCAGTTCGGATCTGATCATTGTAGCTTCGACGAGTTGGGCTTCGCTGAGGTCGGCTCGAATCAAGTTAGCCACGTTGAGGATAGCGCCGCTGAGGTTGGCTTTGTGGAGATTAGCACCGCTGAGTCTGGCAACATTGAGTTTGGCTTTTCTCATGTTGGCGTTTGACAGATTGGTGCCGCTCATGTTGGTGAGGCTCAAGATTGCCTCACTGAAATTAGCCCCACTGAGATCGATCCTGCTGAGATTTGCCTCGCAAAGGAGGATGGCAGTAAAGTCTCTTTCTCCTGCTGCATATTTGGTGATGAGTTCTTCGGCATCCATGCTTTTCAATTTCCCTGATGTGTTAGCTAGAACAAAGCTTTGTTGTGCCAACCTTTAAACTAGAATAAGCATTTTTTGTAACTTGATGCAATATGCCTAGACATCTATATTGTGGAAGCCTTTTATAAAATCCAAAATGCTAGTGATATTAGCTTGAGCCAATTTTGGGCTTTCGGCTAACTTACCCGATGTTGAGTTACTTGGCTCGTATTTTTTAATCAGGCGCTTGCCGAAGGCGGGGTGGTGATATACGCTGAGTCTTTGGTCGCGGGAATTAATTAAGATCATCTGTGTTGGAATTTGAAAGAAATTGATGCTTTCGCCGATTTTTGGAAAAGAACTGGAAATTTTGATTTGGTCTACTTTGCTGATAGCTTGGTTGAGAGCTTTGCTGCATAACTGGACGTGTTTAGATTCTTTGACGTTAAGTTTGCCTGCATCGTGGGATTGAATCATTTTCATCAAAGCTATGAGGTTTTTTTGAGTTATGGCAGCGTCGTTAAAAGGAATGATGGCAACGTAAGCGGTGGCAAATAATTTATCGTCACTGTCCATTTGAAAGGCGAGTACGGTGCGCCTGGAGCTGACTTCGATCGTGGGAGGCTGACTTAAACTGGGGTATTGTTGGGCAATTTGGTAATAAGTTGCAGCTAGTGCAAAATGAGCGCCTTGATCTAAGGGCGAGTCAATTACAATCCGAACTGTGGGCAAGGTTTCGTGAAAAAATTCGTGGGTTCCTCCCGAGTTCAACCAGTAAATTTGGCTGTGGTCGCCGTTGGGACTCAGATCGACCCACTTGCAGGTCATGCCTTCGGTTTTGATGCCCAGCCGCGAAACTGCGTGAAGTTTGGCTCCGGTTAAGGTGGCTCCGGTTAAGTCGGCTCCAATCCAGTCGGCGCGGATCAGATAGGCATTTGACAGGTCGGCGTGAACTAAGCTGGCATTCAGCAAGTTGGCGTGGCAGAGGTCGGCTCGGCTGAGGTCGGCACCGCTCAATTTGGCTTCGCTGAGGTCTGCCCAGCGCAGATTGCACCCGCTGAGGATTGCCCAGCGCAAATTGACGCCGCTGAGGTCGGCGCCGCTGAGTACGGCTTGAGTGAGGTTGGCTTGTCTCAGTTCTGTGCCTCGCAAGTCGGCGCCGCTGAGGTCGGCTCGGCTAAGGTCGGCGCCTTGCAGGTTGGCTTGTTCGAGGTTGGCTTCTGTCAAGCACGCGCCGCTGAGGTGAGCGCCTCGAAGGTTGGCTTGAGCGAGGTTGGCTCCTCGAAGGGTGGCTTCGGTGAGGGTTGCGCCGCTGAGGTTGGCTCCGCTGAGCTCGGCTCCGCTGAGCTCGGCTCGAATTAGCTCGGCTCTGATCAGTTTGGCTCCTGTGAGTGTGGCTTTTTTGAGGTCAACTCGCACTAGGTAAGCGACGTTGAGGTCGGCGTCGGTGAGGTCGGCGCCGCCTAGATGGGCGCCGCTGAGTCTGGCGATGTTGAGTTTGGCACCTGTGAGGTTGGTTTTGCTGAGGTTTGCTCCGCTCAGGTTTGCTACACTCAGATTCGCACCCTTGAGGTTGGCTCCGCTCAAGTTGACGCCGCTGAGGTTGGCCTCAGTCAGGTTGATTCCGGCAAAGTTTCTTTCTCCGGCGGCATATTTCTTCAGGAGTTCCTCGACTGTCATGGGGGCGGCACCGTATCAAATATCCCCATTTTATTGCTATGAATATCGGTATTGTAGGACTGGGTTTAATTGGTGGCTCGATCGGGCTGGATTTGCGATCGCGCGGGTTTAATGTTTTTGGGGTTTCGAGTCGGCAGCAGACTTGCGATCGGGCGCAAGCTCGCGGTGTTGTCAATGAAGCCAGCATAAACCTGTCTCTGATGGCAGCAGCCGATGTGGTTTTTATTTGCACGCCACTGGGGTCGATCGAGCCGATCGTCCGAGAGTTGGTGCCCTATCTTTCCCCTGATACTATTGTAACCGATGTCGGTTCCGTAAAAACACCCATAGTGCAGGCTGTGTCTCCTCTGTGGCCGAATTTTGTGGGGGGACACCCGATGGCGGGGACTGCTGAAAGCGGCATTGAGGCTGCGATACCGGATTTGTTTGTGGGCCGGCCTTATGTGGTGACGCCGCAGGCCCAAACGCCGCCGCTTGCGGTGGATAAGGTTGAGGAAATTGCGCGGTTGCTGGGTGCTAAAGTTTACCGATGTGAGCCGGAAGAACACGATCGAGCTGTGGCTTGGATTTCTCATTTGCCACTCATGGCGAGCGCGACGCTGGTTGCGGCCTGCGATCGAGAGGGCGATCGGGATATTGTTAATTTAGCCCAACATCTGGCGAGTTCGGGTTTTCGGGACACGAGCCGGGTTGGGGGCGGCAATCCCGAGCTGGGAGTGATGGTGGCCAAGTACAATCGAGAGGAATTATTGCGATCGCTCTCTATTTACCGCGACAGTCTCGACGAGTTCATCAGCGATATCGAAGCCGAAAATTGGCAAGGTATCGAACACAAGCTGAAGCTGACTCAACAAGCGAGACAGAATTACAAATTGTGATCCAAAAATTACTTAAAACCGTTCCCGTCTAGATTATGATTTGTGGACGCCTATATATTGAGTTTCCATGTACGCTTATTCTCGACTGAAGCGATTTTTACTGGGTGAATCTCTTCCCACTAGCGCATCTATTCATGAACGGCTGAGCAACGCTACTGGACTAGCTGTTCTGGCTTCCGATGCACTTTCGTCTGTTGCCTACGCTACTCAAGAAACTCTGCTGGTACTGTTACTAGCGGGGAGTAGCAGTTTGAGTTTATCGCTGCCTATTTCTGGAATTATTATTTTACTGTTGGCGATCGTGGCGCTGTCTTACCGACAGACAATTAAAGCGTACCCCAAAGGCGGTGGCGCTTACCTTGTGGCGCGAGAAAACTTGGGTATTTATCCTGGTTTAATCGCAGCCGCTTCCCTGATGATTGATTACATCCTCACCGTAACAGTCAGTATTTCGGCTGGGGTGGCAGCCTTGACTTCAGCAGTTCCCTCGCTGCACCCCTACACAGTCGAACTGTGCTTATTTTTTATTGTCCTCATCATGTTTGCTAATCTCAGGGGATTGCGGGAATCCGGCAATATATTTATGGTTCCCACCTATGCGTTTCTCGTGGGCATTTTTATTTTGATTGGCTGCGGTTTATTCCAACAGGCAACAGGTCAGGTTATGCCGACATTACAAAATATTCCAGCTAAGGAACCTTTGGGATTATTTCTGCTGGCGCGAGCCTTTGCGGCGGGCTGTACTGCTCTGACAGGAGTTGAAGCCATATCAGACGGGGTGTTGGCTTTTAAGCCTCCTGAATGGAAAAATGCGCGCCTGACTTTGAGCTATATGGGTGGAATTCTAGGAGCGATGTTTTTGGGGATTAGTTACTTGGCTCATATTTATCAGGTGATTCCTACAGAACATGAAACGCTCCTTTCTGTATTGGGAAAACAGATTTTTGGTGTCGGTATATTTTATTACTATTTGCAGGCAGCAACTCTGTTAATTTTGCTGTTGGCTGCGAATACGAGTTATGCTGATTTTCCGCGACTTTGTTATTTTTTGTCGCGGGACGGTTTCTTGCCCAGGCAGTTGTCGCTGTTGGGCGATCGACTGGTTTATTCTAATGGCATTAATCTGCTCAGCTTCTGCGCTGCTCTTTTAATTATCATCTTTCGAGGCAATACGAGCTCGGTGCTTCCCCTGTATGCGGTTGGAGTTTTCACTTCTTTTACTCTCTCCCAATCGGGAATGGTAATTCACTGGTTTAAGGAACGAGGTAAAGGTTGGCAAGTTAGTGCTGTGATGAACGGTATTGGTGCAGTGGCAACAACGGGAGTTTTGGCTGTAATTCTCGCTACAAAATTCCTTTTGGGAGCTTGGGTTGTCGTAGTAACTATTCCGATCGTAGTTAGTCTATTTTTAGCTATTCACCGACACTATCGGTATGTCGCGGCTCGCTTGAGCATTCAGGGAATAGAACCGAGGTCTTATCTTCGCAGACCTAAAGTTAAGACGGTGACACATCCGGCAGTGGTGTTAATCGGGCAGTTGCACCGAGGAACTTTCGAGGCCCTCGATTACGCTCGTTTAATTGCTGATGAAGTTGTGGCTGTTCACGTAGATATTGGTTTGACCGATCGAGCAAAATTACAAGCGGCTTGGCAAGATTTGCAGTCAGACATTCCTTTGGAAATTCTGGAATCGCCTTACCGTTCTGTTGGTGAGGCTTTGACGCACTTTTTGGCTTTGTTTGAAGAGCAGCGACCGGGAGTATATTTAACGCTGATCATTCCGGCTTTTGTAACGCGAAATTGGTGGGAGGGACTGCTGCACAATCAAACTGCTTTCTTTTTGAAAGCTGCTTTGCGGGCTAAAAAAAGTCGGGTTGTAACAACGGTTAGGTATTTTCTTTAAGGATCGCGAATTAAATAACTTACAATTTTAATTGTTATTGTGGGATGGGCAACCACGGGGGATTGCCCCTACTTCCTCGCAATAAAAATTGGAAGGCGGTCGGACGCGCTGGCCCAAAAAACCCGGTTTCTTCGCAAAATCTTTGGTTTGGATGTTATTTTTATAGGCAGAAACCGGGTTTCTGACACCGCTTGGTAAATCATATATATTTATTAAAAATTAAATGAAAGGGTTGACATATGACAAATGATATGTTAAAAATTTAGTAATTAGAAAAGTTGCCTTTCAACTGATCTTAAAAAAGATTGCGGCTGCTGAACCCAAGTCTTTTGTTCCCTAAAAAATCTCTTCAACTTTTGGGGGTTGCTATGCAACCCACAACAGACTATTTATGCAGCAGCCAAAAAACTTGAACAGGCTTTTGCGAGCTTTATCTCGGCAAGGTCTTGATGTTAGCTACGACAATAAAGTCTACTCGATTTGTCTCAATAGTTCTCTGAAAGAACAGTGGCAAGATGCCGATGCCCCAACAGCAGAAGTTTTGCTCCCAGAGGGTTTTCCTGTGGAAGCAAAGGCGCTCAAACAGTTAGCCAATTTGGCGAATGTTCGACACCCTCAAGGCGGCTGCGTTTGCCGCGCCTGCGCTACTCCTGACTTCCATCCGGGGGATGCGGGGGTGGCGATCGGCTCTATTGTAGAAACAGCAGGAATGGTGATTCCGGCGGCTACCGGTTCTGATATCAACTGCGGAATGCGGTTACAGGTTGCGGATTTGTCGATCGAACAATTCCTCAGTCAGCGCGATCGATTTGTAGAATTGCTCAAAGGCGATTATTTTTTCGGTACTCGCGATGTCAGCATGACTGCAAAAACTGCTGGCGCGATGTTCCAACACGGGATTCCCGGATGGCTGGATGCTTTGCGGGACGAGGCAACCGGCAGCGTGGCTAATTCGGATTTCGAGCAGTTGGCGACAGAGTGCAATCGCACTTTCCTCGGCGGTTCCATGAATGGCGATGTCAAATGGGCTCCTGAAGAATTAGTCCCAAATGACGGCTTAGTCAGGGATGGCGGCTTAGCTACCATCGGCGGCGGCAATCACTTTGTCGAAATTCAAGTGGTTGAGGAAGTTGTCGATCGAGCTACGGCTTATACTTGGGGTGTTCGATCGGGACAAATCGCTTTCATGATTCATTCCGGTTCGCGGAATGTCGGCAAATACATCGGCGGAATGTGGCGCGATCGAGCTTGCGAAGCCTGGCAGAAAACTCTGAAACATCCTGAATCCCGGCTTTTCCCGCTGTCTGTCGCAGCAAATCCCGAACTTGTGAGCAGCTACCTGCAAGCGGAAGCAACAGCCGCTAACTACGGTTTTATCAACCGTTTGCTGCTAGCAGAACTTCTGCGGTTGCGTTTGCGACAAGTTTTCGGCGATGTGGAAGCTCCCTTAGTTTACGATTTGCCTCACAATATCACTTTAGGTGAAGGTGCCGGCTGGGTGACTCGCAAAGGCGCTTGTCCCGCACATTTGGGCCAGCCTGTAATTGTACCGGGTTCGATGGGCGTGCCGTCTTATTTGCTGGTTGGTTCGGGGAACGATCGATTTTTGCGATCGGCCTCTCACGGTGCAGGAAGGGCGCGATCGCGCTTCGATATGAGTCGCAAAGGTGCTGACAAAACTGACTTCGCTTTGGAATTAACCGGCGTAGATTGCATTACCTTGCGCGAAGAACGCAGAATCGAAGAAGCACCGGCCGCTTACAAGCCAATTCAACCAGTAATTGACGTTCAGGTTGAGGCACAAATAGTTGGTGTAGTCGCTAAACTGAAGCCAGTGTTAACATTTAAAGCGTAGCCTGGGGCTATTTCTCCGTTTTCAATAACTGGTGTCTAAACCAGGCGAAAAGCCCGTTCTAAAAGACAATTTCTTAGTTGTGGAACGGGCATCTTGCCCGTTCGGAACAGGCGAAAAGCCCGTTCTAAAAGACAATTTCTTAGTTGTGGAACGGGCATCTTGCCCGTTCGGAACAGGCGAAAAG
>NZ_JAUBPT010000061.1:34875-44466 GCF_036700905.1 Microcoleus sp. S13_C3
CCCGTTCTAAAAGACAATTTCTTAGTTGTGGAACGGGCATCTTGCCCGTTTCTAAAGCTGTGAGAGTAGTGCAAAATCTAAAAATTGCCCAATTACCCCCAATCCTCAATTGTCACCAAATCCATCAAAACCTGTCCATCCCCTAAAGCGGCTGCTGAAGTACGGGCGCCGCTACCGCCTGAAAGCTTGGCTGGCAAGTATCTGTTCGCTGCTGAATAAATTCTTTGATTTAGCGCCACCAGCATTAATCGGTATTGCCGTTGATGTGGTGGTGAAACAGCAAGATTCTATCCTCGCTCAGTGGGGCATAAAAGATGTCTTTTGGCAACTGGCAATTATCACTCTTTTGAGCGCGGTTGTTTGGACGTTGGAATCTATTTTTGAATATGCCTATGATTATTTGTGGCGCAATTTGGCTCAGGATATTGAACACGATTTGCGTCTGGAAGCTTACAGCCATTTGCAGGAATTAGAATTAGCTTATTTTGAAGAACGCAGCACTGGTGGTTTGATTTCTATTCTCAATGATGATATCAATCAACTAGAACGTTTTTTGGACGACGGCGCTAATGAAGTAATTCAGGTAATGACAACGGTTGTTGTGATTGGTGCGGCTTTTTTTGCTGCTTCTCCTGGTGTTGCGGGGCTGTCAATGCTGCCCATACCTTTTATTATTTGGGGTTCGATCGCCTTTCAAAACCGCCTCGCTCCTCTCTATGCTGATGTGCGGGAAAAGGTGAGTTTTCTGAACGGGCAACTGTCGAATAATTTGATGGGAATTACTACTATTAAAAGTTTTACTTCCGAAGATTATGAAATTCAGCGTATCGAAACACAAAGCCAAGCTTACCGCCAAAGCAACCGACGGGCGATCGTACTTTCGGCAGCTTTTATTCCGCTGATTCGGGTTGTGATTTTCTTGGGGTTTATTGCAACACTATTTTTGGGCGGTTTGGATGTTGTGGCGGGCCGATTGTCTGTGGGAACTTACAGCGTTTTGGTGTTTTTGACCCAGCGGTTGCTGTGGCCGCTGACTCGCCTGGGAGATACTCTGGATCAATACCAGCGCGCAATGGCTTCGACTAATCGGGTGATGAATTTGTTGGATACTCCGATCGCAATTCGCACGGGTGATATTCGGCGGCCGGTTAGTTCGATTAAGGGTGAGTTGGAATTTAAAAATGTTACCTTTTCTTATAATCAAAGAAAACCGATTTTGCAGTATTTTTCCTTGACTCTACCTGCGGGGAAAACTACTGCGATTGTTGGGGCTACTGGTTCGGGTAAAAGTACGCTGGTGAAACTAATCTTGAGGCTGTACGAGGTACAGCATGGCAATATTTATCTCGACGGTATAGAATTAAATAACCTGAATTTAAAAGATTTGCGTAGAGCGATCGGATTGGTGAGTCAAGATGTATTTTTGTTCCACGGTACGGTGGCAGAAAATATTGCTTACGGCAGTTTTGAGGCAACCAATCGAGAGATAGTAAATGCTGCGAAAATTGCAGAAGCGCACGAGTTTATCGCCCAATTGCCGGACGGTTACAACACTATTGTAGGGGAACGCGGTCAAAAATTGTCGGGGGGTCAGCGGCAGCGAATTGCAATTGCGAGGGCTGTTTTGAAGAATCCGCCGATTTTGATTCTTGACGAAGCTACTTCAGCGGTGGATAACGAGACTGAGGCGGCAATTCAGCGATCGCTCGAACGAATTACCAAGAATCGCACTACAATTGCGATCGCCCACCGTCTTTCTACTGTCCGCAATGCCGATTGCATTTGTGTCATGGAAGAGGGGCTGGTGGTAGAATCGGGGCAGCACGAACAACTGATCGAACATGACGGAATTTATGCGGCGCTCTGGCGCGTGCAATCTGGTATAAGATAGAAACGCAGCGGTTTTGGGTAATGGGGAATTGCTCATGGGGAATTAGTAATATCATGTCTGGTAGCATCATAAGTATATGGGCGGGGCGGGTTTATGAGATAATTAGTTTGACACGTAGATTGTTGGTAAAACCCGCCCCTACTAGAGGGAAAATTACCCGATCGCAAATCAACCCGACATGATATAGTTGGTAATTTGAATCATAACTAATGACAAATGCCAACTGACAAATGCCAACTGACTACTGACTGCTGACTGTAAAATATTAGTTTATACAAACAAGAAGAGAAAATGTTTCTATTTGATAGCCCTGAGTCCAAACCTAACGAAAATAGCTGGAGTCGCAAGTTAGATAAATTTGTGAAAGCTAATCAACATGAATTGGCTGCTTTGGCTTGGGGACTATTTCTGGAAAGGGGAGAGGAAAGCGAGGAGATTTTGGCAATTGATATTGCAGAAACTGCCCGTTTTGTGTATTGTAAGAAAGAGGCGGTTGAGGAGTTGAACCGTCAAGTAAAAAGTCATATTCAGGAAGTTGTAGGTGTGTTGAATGCTCACAAGCCTGAGAAAGAAGTGGCGATTTTGGCGATCGGAGAAGGTCAAATTAAGTTAATTTTTTTTGAACCTAAGCCTGAACCTCCTGTTTGTTTTGAGGAAGCCGCAACAGATGTTGATACATTGTTGGCTAAGCTGGAACAGCAGATGGTTGAATATATGAAATAGGAGTTATATCAAATCCGGTGGCATCGGAAGTGATATAACCTACAGTCAGGAGACGACGCCGTGGGGTTTCCCTACAATTAATTGGGCGATGGTTAGATATCTTATCGAGGAAGATTGATTATGTTGGGGTAGGGAAACGGCAATCCCCTGTCTTCAGTTTACCTATTGTCGATGGTTATATCCGATCGCACTCAGAGGGCAATTTCATCCCGCAGTCTCTTTCAATCCCTGGGTGATATCAACATTGTATCAGTAACAGGCAAGATGCCTGTTCCACAAAGAGTAAAGCCGGACTTATTATAGATATCAAAATAACCAGCAATCAAAATAACCAGGGGGCGGCGAATCGTCATGCAAAATTTGAGCTTTGTCTAAATTAGGTATAGCTTCCGCCAATTCACTACCTAATTTTACTTCCTGTGCTCTGTCTGTTAAGGGAAATGAAAATTGATAGCCATCTTGCAAATATTTGGCCCTAGCAAGAATCTCGTCTTTGTCTAAAATAGCGCTGTTGCTACCAATCAAAACGCTGTTAATGTCCTTCCACGGACACACGCACACTTGAGAAAACACGCTTTGAAAAGTCTTGATTTTTTCTGCATAAAACTCATCTCTTTGCAGCAGATTTACCAGCACAACTCCCTCACTTGACAAGTGTTTCTTGCAGAGTTGATAAAATTCTTTGGTGGCCAGCCTGTGGGGAAAGTAGCCGTTGCCAAAAAATACGTCGGTCATGATGATATCGTACTGCATATCGGGATTTTGCTGTTCTAAATACTCTCGGCCGTCTTGAATTGTTACAGTCAGCCGATCGTCCAATTTTACCCCAAAACACTGTGTAGCTGCTTCGAGCGCGATCGGATCTACATCCGCACATTCTATAACAGTTTCCGGCAAATAGTGGTGCAAAACTAAGGGAATTCTGCCGCCGCCAAATCCAGCCATATAGATTCTTTGAGGTTGGTTTTGCCACACTAAACCCAACATCATCGCCTGAGTATATTCAGACACTAGATGTAAAGGATTGTTGAAATCGAAAACAGATTGCAGTAAATCTGTTTGCTGATTTATTTTTTCTACTAAAGATAGCTTAATGTGCGATCGCTCTTTTGTGACTGCAACATAGTGAACACCAGACTCTTTGCAAAAAATAACTTTGTCTGGCTGTTGCTGCAGCCAAGCCAGCCGCTGTCGAATAGCGGATAAATTAATAGATTGCCAAGTTTTGTGTTCCTCAATCATCTGATTTTAAATTTTATTTTAATTCGATATTCTCTAAGAAATAGCCTCATCAACCCGGTTTCTACCAAAATGGCTGAGTCGCCCGATATCTGCGAAGAAACCGGGTTTCTAGTGAAGGCGGACGCAACTCATGTTCTCATTTTCCAGCATGGCGAAGAACGAAAAGACAACAGAAATTCACCCGATTACAGTCGCTTATACGCCACCAATTCCAAACCTGAAACCGAAAGTTCCACTTTTTCCCAATCTTGCTTGTCACCTTCCAACTTTTCAAAGGCTGCTGAGGTGAGCAAAATCTCTCCCCGTTCCGCCAAATCCTCTCCCAGCTTGGATGCCAGATTAAATTCCGACCCGTACATATCCTCTCCTTCCAGCATCAAAACATCGCCGCAGCCAATACCAATGCAGAGGTAAATATCCATCTCCGGCGGCAGTGTCGTGTTGACAGCCGCCGTGTGTTTCAAAGAGTCGATCGCAGCTTCCACCGCTGATTTTACATCGGGAAAAACTGCAAAAATATTGTCAGCTTCCTCCTTAACTACAGTGCCGCCGTATTCGGAAATTATCGGTTTGACAATTCCGTGCATCCGGTGAATCATTGCCAAAAAATGAATAATTCCGTAGCGGACTGTCGTGCGCGAAAATCCCGACATATCCATTACTAAAATTGCGTAATTTTGGCGAAAAGTTTCATTTATTTTCGCATCAATTTCAGCCATCCTTTCGGGATGTTCGTTTCTTTCTTGCAGCAGCTTTTCTAAGTTAGCGCGGTTATTTGTTTTCATTTGACTTAAATTATTTAATTAAATTCCCAATCGCGACACAGTTCTTGAGGACGGCCAGCCGGATGCACCGCACAATTGATGCCATCCTTACCGTAATAATAATCGCAGACTTTGCAAGGTTTAGTTTGCTCTAATTTTTTCATCAAAATTGCCCGGATTGTCTGGACTCGGTTGCGATACTTGTTGGCATTCGAGTGACTCGGTTCAATTGCCAAAGCTTGCTCGAAAGCTGCTAAGCTGGAATCGTACAATTTAATAATTTGAGAACTGTATTTTGTCCAAGCATCGGCATGGCTTTGATACAGTTCGACTGTACTTAAGTTTAAAATTCCGTATTCTGTCCAAGCGTCGGCTGAAGCTCGATCGAACTTAATATTGGCATTGAGCAAAACTTTTTTGATCGTTGCCAAAAGTTCCCTCGGCTGCCAAGGTTTGCTAACATAAGCCTCGGCGCGATCGCCCTGGAACCTCGCAAATAAAGCTAACTGCTGTCCCTTGCCTGTTAAAAATACCACCGGTATGTTCCGAGTTTCGGGATTAGCTTTAATTAAACGACAAACCCCGTAGC
Source organism: Microcoleus sp. S13_C3 (assembly GCF_036700905.1). NCBI lineage: Bacteria > Bacillati > Cyanobacteriota > Cyanophyceae > Oscillatoriales > Microcoleaceae > Microcoleus > Microcoleus sp. S13_C3. Next base: position 40,085 of record NZ_JAUBPT010000061.1, read on the forward strand.
CGTCTAGACGGGGCATTATGACATCTAATAATACTAAATCGGGGCAATTTTTCTCAATTTGATCCAGCGCTTCCACACCGTCAGATGCCTGAATTACATTCAATCCGCTGCATCTCAACTGATGTGAAATGCACTCGCGCTGGCTGCGGGAATCTTCCACCACTAAAACTGTACTCATCACTCCCCACCTGGTTTTTGAGGTAAACTTGTTCGCTGCTTCGAGTAACCCTTGCTGAAATCAGTTTACCCACATTGGAAGAGTTTGTTATCACTGGCAAGCTAAATTTACTCAAATTGCAACAAATCTTAAACTGGGGAGCCAAGGTGATACTTATCAGAAAATGCTGGTTGCTAATACGCGGACAATTATTCGAGATTAAGGGGGCAAATATTCGGCTTTTAAGCCTTAATAACGGCAAATCGTACTGATATCGGACGAAAACCTTGTTGAATTGCAACAGATAATCGGCTACTGTATACGTTAAAGTTCTTAAACGCGACAAATGAATAGATTGCTCCTCACTTTATTGGTAAGTCCGACGCTGTTTGGATCTGTGATGTCTTTGAGCGCGATCGCAAATCCCGCTCAAATTGGCGAAACACCAAGCCAATCGGCTGATTCGTCGTCCCGCTGCGTGCGATCGCCCCACACTCAGCGCCTGACTTGCGTGCGACTCCCCGCCAAAACCGCTGCTTCAGATTCTAAACAGACGATCGCTTGGCAGTCACCGGATGGCCAGCCTGTGGCGATGCTGGACTTTTCGGAAGAAGAAAGCGATGCCGCCGTGGCGATGTTTGGCTGCGACTGTCCGCTTTGCATCAATTCCCTGCGCCAGTTGCGCGGTGTGCCGCTTTTACCCGTGTAAGGGCGATCAACCCAACAGCATTGGGAGTCAGTGTCAAAAACCTGGTTTCCGATCGCTGCGGGCTTTGGAATGCCTTTAGCTTTCTCACTTTTAAAGAAATTGTAGTCAATTTCTTGCAGGATTTCTAGAGATTTTTTATCTCTCAAAATCGGGTCTCTACTTTTTAGCGAGAACTTGTTTAAGTTGAGCAGTTGCTTGCTCAATTTTTTCGATACTACCTGGGTTGACCAATCCATAGTAGTCAAAAACGTAAACTCGATTATTTTTGGTGGCTGTGAGTTGATTCCAAAATGAATCAGATTTAAATTGGTCTAAAATTCCTTCTCCCCGATCAACTACAATGATAACTTCCGGATTTGCCTCTAAAACCTTTTCCGCTGAAAGCGTCACGTAGCCTCGCACCGGGCTATCTCCTTGCAATTGGGCTGCGACATTTTTCACGTTAAACTTACCCAGCAAATCTCCAGCCCAACTGCTTTGATTGGGCGATAAAATCGGTTGTCTGCTTACCAAAACTAAAGTGGCGGGGCTTTGATTTGGGATGTCTGCTAAAAATGTTTGGTAGCGTTTTAACAGAGGTTCGGGAGTAGTATTTAGGGATTTAGCTAAAGTAGTTGTTAACTCCTCTAGGGATTTCCAGCTATCTACTTGAGTGAGTAAAGTTTTAATTCCAAGCTGCTGCAACTTCTGCATTGTTTGGTCATGAAATCCCGATGCACCTACCACCAAATCTGGTTTCAATGCGATGAGTTTTTCCAAATTGGGAGGGGTACGTTCGCCAGTGACTGCCGTAATCCCTGTAAATTTGGGGTTGCTGCTGACTAATTTGCTGCCGGGAATTCCTACAAGTTTGGTTGGGTCGAGTTGATGGATAATATCGGCGGTTAAAGGTGTTAAAGCTACAACTTTCTGTACAGATTCGCTGTTAGTTGTTTGTGGTTGATTTGCTGATGGTGAACCAGCAGGAGTTGATTGCTGAATTTGGGGTGAAGTGGCGGCGGAGCAAGCGGTAAATGCTAAACTCAGCAACAGGATAGCGGTACGATAAAAAAAAGTTTTGTACATAGTTTAGGCGGGAGTTACAACGAGTTTAAACCAGGTTGAGACAGAATTGACGGGAAGTTCGATCGCACTCAAAAATGATTGTTGACAGTTGACTGTTGACGGTTGACGGTTGACTGTTGACTGTTGACTGTTGACTGTTGACTGTTGACTGTTGACTGTTTGGACATTTGAACAATACCGATGCAACCGGAAACGATCAGACGGGAAGTTCGATCGCAATTGAGTGCTGAATGATTTAAATATCAATAGTTTACGGGATATTTGCAGTCCTGGACGCACTGCGACCAAAGAAACTGGGTTTTTACCTTGGGTGCGGGCTGCAACGAGGTATTTTCGTCAAGATTAGGAATCGATCCCCCCTAGCCCCCCGCCGGAGGGGGGAACAAGATTCTTCTTAAAGTCAACCCCTACTCCCCAACAACCAGGGGGATTTAGGGGGATCGAAACTAAGTGCGAACAACAGGAGCGATCGCACAAATCTGCAAGCCTACAGAAGTTTCTAAAATGATAGCTTCTACGCCAAAAATCTGAGCTAAATTATCCGTAGTTAAAACTTGTGCAGGAGTTCCTACACAAAAAACTTCTCCTTTATTTAACATAGCAATCCGCGAACTGTACCTAGCAGCTAAATTAATTTCATGCAGCACCGTAATAATCGTCAATTTGTGTTTTATATTTAGTTGATTAAGCAGTTCTAACAATTGCAACTGATAGCAAAGATCTAAATAAGTAGTAGGTTCATCTAATAGCAAAACTTGCGGATTTTGAGCCAAAGCTAAGGCGAGGAAAGCGCGCTGGCGTTCGCCTCCTGAGAGTTGTTCGACGGGGCGATCGCGAAATTCCTCAATCCCAGTTTGAGTGATAGCAACCTCCACCTTTTCCGCATCTTCCTTGCTCAATTCCCACTGCCACCAACCCTGATGAGGAGAACGCCCCAAACTAACTAATTGCCTTACCGTCAAACCTTCGGGCACTGTTTGCTGCTGCGGCAAAATCGCTAATTTTTGAGCGACAACAGCAGCAGGTTGAGTATGAATTGCTTTGCCATCAAGCAACACACTTCCTTGCTGCGGAGTTAGGATGCGGCTAACTAACTTCAAAAAAGTAGACTTACCAGAACCGTTGGCACCAATGAGACTCAACCACTCACCAGGTTGTAAAGATAAAGTGATGTTGTGGGCGATCGCAACTTCGCCGTAACCACCGGTTAAATTTTGAATTTCTAAAGACATTATATTTGGGTAATGGGTAATTGGGAATGGGCATGGGGCATGGGGCATGGGGCATGGGTTACTAATAACTAATGACTGATGACTAATAACTAATGACTAATGACTAAGAACTAGAACGCCGATAAAGCAGCCACACAAATAGCGGAGAACCCAACAAAGCCGTAACCGTACCCACAGGCAATTCTACCGCACCCAAACGAGCCAAAAAATCAGCAAAAGTCAACACCCAAGCACCGCCGATCGCACTCAGCGGCAATACAAACCGATAATCATTACCAACCAACAAACGCACGCCGTGAGGCACAACCAATCCCACAAAACCAATCAATCCGCCGATGCTGACAGCACTCGCAGCTAGCAAAGTAGCAACACCCCCAATCAACAAGCGCGATCGCACCAGCGACACCCCCAAACCAACAGCTAAATCGTCGCCCAAAGCCAGCAAATTTATCGATCGACCCAAAAAACATCCTAACAGCAAAGCAGTTAAAATATAAGGTGCAGCCACCTGCAAATCCGACCAGCCGCGACCGTTCAAACTACCGATTAACCAATTCAAAGCAGCTTGCAAACGGCTGTCTTCAGCTAACAGCAGCAGTGTAGTTTGTATTGCCCCAAACAGAGAACTCACAGCTACACCACCTAAAACCAAACGTTCCACAGAAATTCCCGTTTTAGTTTTGCCCAAAAAGTAGACCAGCATCGAAGTTAAAATAGCACCTATCCAAGCCACCAAAGGCACCCAAGTTTGAAATATTCCCAAAGTCAGCATAGTAATCGCAACCAACCCCGCACCCGCCGAAATTCCTAATACAAAAGGATCTGCTAAACCGTTGCGGAGCAAACCTTGCAGCAAAGCTCCCGACATTCCTAAAGCCGCACCAACCGTCAGCGCTGCAGCCACTCTGGGCAAACGCAATTCCCAAAAAATAGTTTGATTGACAGCATCACCTCGGTGCAGAAATGCTTGCCACAATTGAGCTGAACTCATCGACACCGCACCAAAAGAAAGCGAAAGGGCGATGGTTAATAGCAAACCCAACCCTAAGAATACAACTGCCTGAAAAACTCGATATTTTAGCCAGATTCTTTGCAGAGTCACTACATTACACCACAATCTTCGTTAACAGCACTAAATACCATAGGAATGAGAATTAAATAACTTCCACTCTTGAAAGTGGGATGGGCGTCCCGCCCGTCCTTTTTGGACGGGCGGGAC
>NZ_JAUBPT010000363.1:0-1253 GCF_036700905.1 Microcoleus sp. S13_C3
ACAACAAACTACATTGAAATTTAGTCGGATTTAACTGTAGCATATTTTGGGTTCCAGTTAAGATGCGTTTACCCTGCGTTTAGAGTCTTTGGGTTGCCGTGACAGCTTGCGCTGTAGTTTGCGAATCTTTCGATCTAACTGTTTGTAGTTTGGACTTTCGGCTGTTTCACCGTTGCTCATTACTGCAAAGGTTTTAATGCCCAGATCGATGCCGATGCTGTGGTTTTTGGCTTCGACCATATCGGGATTAATCTCTACCACAAAGCTGAGAAAATAGCGGTTAGCGCAATCTTTGATTACGGTTGCAGAACTGGGATCTGACGGCAATTCTCTAGACAAAATTGGTTTGACAATGCCAATTTTTGCTAAATAGACACATTCTGCTTTGATTGAAAACCCATTGCGCGTCAATCTTGCTGATTGACTATTTGTGCGTTTCTTGAACTTTGGATAGCCAGCCTTACGACCCTTTCTGTTTCCTTTACAGGACTCGAAAAAGTTCTTAAATGCTGTTTCCAAGTCCGAGATCGACTGTTGTAGAGGAATTGCCGAGACTTCCCCCAACCATGCCCTTTCTTCAGTCTTTTTTGCCTGAGTGATTACTGTTTTTTGAAGTTCTGCTGATTTTGGCTTTTTTTCAGATTGCTTGCAGATGGCAAGAGCGTCGTTCCAGACTACGCGAACGCAGCCAAACAACCGAGCTAGGCTCTGCTGTTGTTGGTTGGTCGGGTAAAATCTGTAGCGAAATCTTGCTTTCATGACTTGTGCTAGAATTGGTCTGTTACTCGATTATATATTGGTTTACAGGCTATGACAACTATTTACCGCAAGGAACGCCATTCTGTTACAGAACTCAAAACACACTTGGTCTGCGTGACAAAGTACCGTCAGTCTGTATTTACGGGAGAAAGTCTTGATTTGATTGAAAAAACGTTTCGAGAGGTTGCCGAAAAAATGAATTTTCAAGTGCTTGAGTTTAATGGTGAAGACAATCACATTCACGCGCTGATTGAATATCCACCTAAACTTTCAATTTCTCAAATCGTGAACGCATTAAAGGGTGTTTCTAGTCGCAGGTACGGACAAGCGGGACACAAAAAACCTCATAAAGAGGCATTGTGGAGTCCTAGCTATTTTGCTGTTTCTGTAGGGGATGCGCCTTTAGAAGTCTTAAAGGAGTATATTAGAAATCAAGGTGCGATTCGTTGAAACGTAAATCACGGTGAAAGCCCGTACATAGCGTTTCCAGCCAC
>NZ_JAUBPT010000062.1:0-43728 GCF_036700905.1 Microcoleus sp. S13_C3
ATCGCCGTACAATGTGTCTCCATTGCGATCGCCAAAAATGCGATCGTTGTCTTTGCCACCAAATACGGCATCGGTTTGTTTGCCGCCGTAAATTAAGTCGTTGCCTTTACCTGCAGCGATGAAGTCTCGCTGTTGTTCGCCGAAAATAGTATCGCTGCCGCCTTCACCTAAAACTGTGTCGTCGCCGCGGAGGGAGAGAAACTGTTGGTTAGTTTCGTTTCCTGTTAAGGAATCGTTTCCAGGAGTGCCGATGCTGGTGTTTTGGATGTCGATGAGTTGTGCGGCGTTTGAGTCGAAGTTGAGTATTGGCGAAGGCTGGGGTTGGATAAATGTTATCGGGGGCACCAAGGGCAAGGGGTCACAACCGCAACCGGTATCGGGTTCGGGTACTGGGTTGAATATAGGGGTTGGTGTTGGTGTTGGTGTTGGTGTTGGTGTTGGTGTTGGTTGCGGGGCTGGGGTTGGTTGCGGGGCTGGTGGTGTTGGTGTTGGTGCTGTTGGTGGTGTTGGTTCGGGCGCGGGTATGGGCGTGGGGGCTGGTTCCGCTGCGGGTGTGGGTGTTGGTTCGGGCGCTGGCGCGGGTATGGGCGTCGGCGCGGGTATGGGCGTGGGGGCTGGTTCCGCTGCGGGTGTGGGTGTTGGTTCGGGCGCTGGCGCGGGTATGGGCGTCGGCGCGGGTATGGGCGTGGGGGCTGGTTCCGCTGCGGGCGCGGGTGTTGGAATTGGTGCCGGTGTTGGTATCGGCGCCGGTGTGGGTGTGGGTGTTGGAATCGGCGCCGGTGTTGGTATCGGCGCCGGTGCCGGTGTTGGAATTGGTGCCGGTGTTGGTATCGGCGCTGGTGTTGGTGTTGTTGGTGTTGGAATTGGTGCCGGTGTTGGTATCGGCGCTGGTGTTGGTGGTGTTGGTATCGGCGCCGGTGTTGGCGCCGGTATCAGTTCCTTAAGGGGAATGAGAGAGACAGTGGCGACTGCCGCACTGCTGACGCCGAGGTTATCTGTAGCGCTGTAGGTGAAATTTGCCCCTATGAAATTGTCAGACGCCTGGAAGAACAACTGCGTCATTTGCTCCGCCGTCAGGGTTTGACCTGCCGTGACCCGCACCCCCTGGCTGGGATCGCCCAAGAACAGCGTGCCTTCATTGGCTGGTGGCAAAGTGTTGATAGTAAAGGAAACCACCGTCCCGTCGGCGTCAGTTCCTCCCAGTCCGGGAATCTTCGCAGTTCTTCCGAGCAACACAGCCAGAAGAGAGTTGTTAGCCACGGGTGGCTCGTCATTAGGAGGTAATAGTGCTAGCAGAGAAGCCGTAGCCGGGGCTCCACTAATCGCGCCGCGGCTGTCTGTCGCGCTGTAGGTAAAATTGGTTTCTGTGAAATTGCCAGACGCTTGGAAAAATAACTGGCTGATTTGAGTTGTGCTAAGTCTTTGGCCGGCCGTCACCCGGATTCCCTGGCTGGGGTCCCCCAAGAACAGGACGCCTTGATTTGCCGCCGGCAGGGTGTTGATAGTGAAGAATTCGATCGAGTCGTCGGGGTCTTTTGCCGTGAGTCCTGTGAGATTGACGGTGCTGTTTGGCGCCAGTGTCTTGCTGAAGTTTGTGGGTACCGGCAGGTAGTTGAACGCCAGCGACACCAGAGAAACGGTGGCGGCAGGACTGCTGCCACCGAGATTGTCGCTGCTGCTGTAGGTAAAGTTAGCCCCTGTGAAATTTCCGACAGACTGGAAGAATAACTGCGTCATTTGCTCGGCCGTCAGGGTTTGACCTGCCGTGACGGCGACTCCCCCGGTTGCGGGGTCGCCCAAGAACAGGATGCCTTGATTTGCCGACGGCAGGGTGCTGATGGTGAATGTAACCACTGTGCCGTCTGAGTCTCTGCCTCCGAGCCCGCCGAGTCGGACAACGCTGTTGGGCGCGATCGCCACATTGCTGCTGTCGGCTGATGGAAGCTTGTTGGGTGTTGGCTGCGCGCTAATGGCAGTGGTGACAGTGGCTCTGGACTCGGAACCGTTGTTATTGCTGGGTTCGGGGTCAAAAGTAGTCGATCGACTCTGGGAAGTATTGCTAATGGTTCCCGTCGCTGGAACGACTACTGTTACCTCGCGGTTGATTTTGCTGCCCCTAGTCAAACTGCGAATAGTTGGGAAGGTGACAACCCCTGTCAGGGGGTCGTAAGTGCCGCCGTCCGATGCGGTGACTCCCGTTAAACCGGGAATGATGCTGTCTGTAATCACTACGTTTTCAGCAGCATTCGGCCCATTGTTGGTGGTAGTTATAGTATAAGTCACGGAACTACCAGCAGGAGCAGATGTGAGACCGCTCTTGGACGTAACCAGGTCGGCGCGGGCTACATCGATCGAGGTAACAACTCGCCCCCCCGCCTCACCAGGCACTGCGACTGTCGAGCCGTCGTTGTTGGTTAAGTCCGGGTCAAAAGTGTCCGATCGACTCAATACAATATTCGTGATACTCGTCAGAGTAGGCGGCGGTACAAAAATCAGGCGGCGGGTGACGCTGCTGCCGCTGGCTAAAGTCGCGATCGCTGGGAACTCGATCGCCCCTGTGGCAGCATTGTAGGTTCCGCCATCGGACACGCTGACATTAGTTAAGCCGGGAATCAGGCTGTCGGTGATGACGACGTTGGTCGCGGGACTGGGGCCTAAGTTGGTAGTAGTGATTGTATAAAGTAGCGTGTCACCCGCGTTGATGGTGGCCGGCGCTGTTTTTTGGGTGACAACATCGGCCACAGCATCGATCGAGGTAACAACTCGCCCCCCCGCCTCACCAGGCACTGCGACTGTCGAGCCGTCGTTGTTGGTTAAGTCCGGGTCAAAAGTGTCCGATCGACTCAATACAATATTCGTGATACTCGTCAGAGTAGGCGGCGGTACAAAGCTGATGGTGCGGCTCTGGTTGCTGCCACTGGCTAAAGTTTCGATCGCTGGGAACTCGATCGCCCCTGTGGCAGCATTGTAGGTTCCGCCATCGGACACGCTGACATTAGTTAAGCCGGGAATCAGGCTGTCGGTGATGACTACGTTGGTCGCGGGACTGGGGCCTAAGTTGGTAGTAGTAATTGTATAAAGTAGCGTGTCGCCCGCGTTGATGGTGGCCGGCGCTGTTTTTTGGGTGATAACATCGGCCACAGCATCGATCGATGTGGTGACGGTGGCGTTGGGGTTTGTACCGTTGTTGTTGGCCGGAGTGGAGTCGGGAGTGATGGAGGTACTTCTGGCCGTGTTGCTGATGGAAGTTAGGGTGGGCGGTACTGTGAAGTCGATCGTCCGCGTCACAGTCTCCGCATTGGCTATTGCCACGGGCGCGAAGGTGACAATGCCCGTCAGTGGATCGTAAACGCCACCGTTAGATGCCGTGACTCCCGTTAACCCCGGAACTATGCTGTCAGTGATGGTTACAGATTCTGCAGGACTCGGCCCTAAGTTGACTGTGGCGATCGTATAGCTGACCGAGCTACCGGCCGTAGCACTCGTAGATCCGGTTTTGGTGGTTGCGAGGTCGGCATTGGGCGCAATACTTGTCGTAACCGTAGAGTTAGTGGGAGTGCCGTCTTTGTTGGTCGCCCGGCCGTTGTTGTTAGTAGCGATCGGATCCAAAGTCCCCGAACTGCTCCGGGCCGTGTTGCTGATAGCAGCAAGCGTGGCTGGGGCAATGAAACTGACAGTGCGGGTCGCAGTAGCCGCATTTGCCAGCACCGTCAGTGCCGGGAAAGTGACAATGCCCGAAACAGAGTCGTAAGTGCCCCCATCCGATACGCTGACTCCTGTTAAACCCGGAATAATGCTGTCCGTGATGGTCACATCGGCAGCGGGGTCTGGCCCCATGTTAGTCGTAGTCAATGTGTAGACGACGCTTGACCCGGCTGAAGTAGTCACAGGGCCACTTTTGGTAGTAACTAAATCCGCCACTGTACCGACAACAGTCGTAGAGACTACACCAGGCCCCTCGATTTGACCGGGCGCGACTACACCGCTGTTGTTGCTGAGGTCGGGGTCGAAAGTCGAGCTAGTGCTGAATGCAACGTTCGCAAAACTGCTACCGCTGGTTAAACCCGACGGCAAATTAATTGTCAGAGTGTAAGTCAGAGTCTCACCCGCATTGAGAACCGGAATTAACGGCCACGTGACAGCCTTCGTTTGGTTCACGTAAGTGCCGTTGTTGGAGGCAGTGAGAACCGGCGGCAATCCGCCCGGAAGCAGCAGTTCAAAAGGTATTTCGTCTTGAATCAGGACATTTGTAGCAGGCGCTGGCCCCTTGTTTACAGTCGTAATCGTGTAGGTAATGCTGCTTCCGGGCTTGACGAACTGCGGGCCACTCTTGATAGTGGCAACCTCTGCGGCGATACTGGGAGGATTGATAGTTTCAACTACCAGGTTTTGAAGTTCGTGAATGTTGTTGGCGCTTCCTGTGGAACTGCCAAAACCAAACTTGAAAATTGGCGGTACTGCGCCGTTGTCGGTTGCCAAGTTGGGGATGTCGATCAATATAGTTTCGTAGATGTCGTCGAAGTTTTTATCGAAGGCAACGGTGAGGCGAGAGGGATTGACCGGATCGTTAGATGGATTCAGCGTAATTTGAACGGATCTTTTGGCTAAATTGCGATCGCTCGTGAACGTATTGCTGAAATTAAAACTGGTGCCGGGAGGGCCGATAAAGTTAATACTCGTAGGAATGTTATCGATGCCGAAAGGAACGATCGCATTTGTTAAAAACTGATAACCCTTTGCTTGATTTCCTCTAACCGTTACTGAATCAGGCCTGAAAGAACCAATAGAAGAACCCGGAATCGCAGGCGGCTCAGGGCCAGAGCGCCCTTCTGTAGACGTTGAAAAATTGCCAAACTCATCAAGCCCAATGCCTAAATAACCTCCCTCAATACCGGGTATACCCGTTCGTGGAGCGTAAGCCACAGAACCGCCATAACCCCCAGTCCTGGTTGGGCTAACAGTGCCGTCAATCAAGAAGAAACCCAGCCCGTCCCCTGGCTGAGGGCCAATATTGGGTTGCGGAGCCTCAAATTGCCCGCTTGAACCGTAAGAATAAAAATCAAACTGAACTCTGAGACCGTCCGTTGAAGGAATAGGGTTGTTGTAGATGACAAAGGCTTCCCGAAGGTTTACTGCAGGAGTTAATCGCAGAGCACCATCGCCGGGACTCGAACCGCCCAAACCCGGAAGCACCCCAGATACCGTGCCTCCCGTAATGCCGGGGATAAGTTGATTGGCTGCTGGAGTCCCGCTGCTCGGATTGAACAGTGCCCCGTTGTTTCCCCCGTAAATCCACGGCCCCCTAACTGTGGAGTTTTTGAAAGTTTCGTTAACTAATGTGCCGAGGGTGTAAGGGTAGGCTTCGAGCACTTCTTTTTCAATGGCGATTCTCGCCTTTATTTCCCCAGTCGCAAATTTTAATTCCCAGTCGCCGCCGAGTGCCGCACTCCCCGTCAAGTTGTCGGAAGCTGCAATATCTGCACCGACGATCAAGCTCAGCCGCCGCACGAAGGCCTCGCCGCTTTCCCCCGCTGCGACGCTGCACCCGAATAACAAGATATCTCCTCTCTCGCTGAGGGCTTTTCCCCACTGCTGTAACAAATGGCTGTAGGTTTCTAGGTTGTCGTTGCAGAGTTCGATCGACCCTAGCTGCACCACAGCTTCTCGACCGTGAGAAACTATCTGAATGCTATCTAAATCCCTGCAAACCGCCAAAATTCTAGTAATTTGCTCGACTCCATCCCGCGTCGAGTCCAGTACAAATACCTCTGTATCGGCTGTTGTTCCTCTTGCCAAGCTGTCGTAGTTCTCTACTCTGCCATCGAGGAACAGCACATTTTTTATAGTCCGAGGGGGCAACCACGGGGGGTTGGCCCCTAAAGTCGATCGCAAAAATTCTCTGTGGGGATGCCCAATTCTCGTGCCACCACGAAGTTTCTGGGACAGGGGCAACCACGGGGGGATTGCCCCTACTGTTTTTACTTGTTTTATTTGTTTTTTCTGATGATAAGTAGCTGTTGTTCGGGACTTTGTGCCAGCAATCCTTGCGGTGGAGTCACATATTTTTGGGGTGATAAAAATTGGTTTGTTGCAGATGCTTTGCATTGTAAAATTGTCTCACGTATTGTAGATGATGTACCCCTTTCTAGATGATTATTATCACCTATTGAAAAGGTTTAATTGCAGAGTAATAGGCTCTGCTGCTTGACTAGAATCAAGAGCAAAAAGCGAATTTTACTCAGCACAAAGCAGTGCTATGTTAATATTGGATAGCATTGCAAGTACCGCCGGCAGTAACGCTGACGATTTAGTGTTTAAATCCCAATAATCTCTCTATCGGGTGATATTTTGCCTTGGGCTTTTTTCTTTCTGTTAGCGAGTGTATCTGTTACACAGCTCTTACATCGCGCAGTAGATAAGAACACGAGTTCTCAACAATTTACTGGATGAGGTTTTCTGTACCTCGTCTAATGCACTTTACTTTGCAGATAAAACTCACTATTTCTAGACGTATAAACCTGGTTTGAGGGACGAAAAGACTTCTTTGCAGCCCTCGCTCCCGGTAAACAACTCGGTTTCTTTGGTTTTGGTGTGCTAGCCCTGTTCACAATAGCAACCACACATTAATTAGGGAGTGATAGCCGTCACATAATTATGCCGACCGTGCCCGAAGTGTCATTCAACTGAGATCTTTTACCATTCTCAATAACCATTCTATGGAGGGTTCTCCTGCCCAGTCCATAAGAAAATTCACTTGTTGTGGAACAGCCCAGAAAGCCTATTCTTGAAAATGGTGCAACATATGAGATTCAATTGAAATCGGCATACCCTGTATCGACGAAGCGTCTTAAAAATTCATGACTTGGAGTCTGGAGATAGCAATCTAGGTTTGAGACTGTTTCGCTACGCTCGCAAAAACAGATTAGTGCCGCCCACAAGCAACTTCTCAAACTGTCCACAAGCGAGTCTTCGAGCTGGTTTCTGTTTAAGATAAATGCTCTGGACAATGTTTCGTGCAGAATTTTTCATGATGTTTTGGAGAAACTGATTTGGAGATTTGCTCCTGTGCTACTTACGATTTTTGTTGGCTAATTTTCTTAACTGCAGGAGTTACGCCCAGGAGACTAGAAACCCAATTTATGCCTAGATTTCTCGCCACCCAACCAAAATTCATCATCTAAACCTGGTTTCTGAGCGTAAGTCGTCAACTAGAAAAACACCGAACGCAATTCCCCTGTTATGCCAAGTGTAACCAAGCAATAATGCTCGATTAGGGTTTAATTGCTGAGTTTGAGCGTGGGTCGTCCAAAACAAGCTTCAACAATAATCATTACACGTAAGTACATATTAACTCATAGATTACTATAGCGGTTCTCAAGCGTGGTGAGGTATGCCCACGGAGGCCACGGAGGCCACGGAGGCCATGAGTACCTCATATGAGAGATCGAAAGGCTATACATCCGCACATATGCGTAGATATTAGCACCAATATAAGCTATATCTTTTCACCACGAACGTCAAGAGTTCTGGCTTGGTAGTACCGACACTCTTGACAGGGCCCCGAAGGATTGACAGCGCAGCGAATGTAATTAGAGCGGGCGTTATACTCGCAAGTGATATCGCCGATCGAATAACCGAGGCTTTGTATGTAAGTGCGATCGGCAGTTGGTACTTGAGTTCGCAGGGATCTATTGGCTACCGCAAGCCGGGCCGCTGCAATTCTGTCGCGGGCTTGGCTTTGGGCAGAGCGCATCACCCACAAAGACACCAGCGACGGAGCTAAACCTATGGAAATAATCAGGAGAGTAGTTAGCACATTTTCAGAGCTTATGTGGAGAATATTTTTTTAAATTTAGGCGATGGCAACAGAAAATCCTTGCCGAAAAGACGGTCTTAAATAAGAAAAGTTCCCGATCGACTCTCAAACTAGGCCGCCCCTGTGTTAACCGTTAGCTGGTGGCTGAGGAGGGCGATCGCTGTTGTCGCCAATGAGGGGTGTTCTGGATAAGTTTGTAGTGAGGAGTTTAGGCATCATCAAATTCTGAGGACTTTAGTCCTCACTACAAACGCGAGAGCGGTTATTTTAGAGATTTAGATATGAGAAACCGGGCTTCGATCAAAAACAACCAAGCCCAAAAATGGTGCAGCTATTGTTTGAAAAACCCGGTTTCTAGTGAGATGTTGCACCATTCTCAATAAGCTTTGTATGGACAGGCTTTCAGGCTTTCCGGCCTGTTCCACAAGAAACTTCACTTTTTGTGGAACAGGCCGGAAAGCCTGTTCCTGAGAATGGTGCAAGATGTGAGTTTCTATCAACAACCAAAACGGTTAAACCTTAGCAATATCTCCCGCTAAATCCATCAACGAACCCGCACCTTCCACCTTAGCAACATCTAACAAAGTCTTCAAAACCGAATCGGGATTCAAACTAATCGAATCAATTCCCAACTCAACCAAGAAACGAGCAAACTCAGGATAATCGCTGGGTGCTTGACCGCAAATCCCAATCTTGCGATCGTACTTCTTGGCGGCTTTAATGGCAATTGCTACCATTCGCTTGACAGCTTCATTCCGTTCGTCAAAAATGTGTGCGACTAAAGCCGAATCCCGGTCTAATCCTAATGTTAACTGAGTTAAATCGTTAGAGCCGATCGAGAATCCGTCAAAAACTTGGGCAAATTCGTCAGCAAATATGACATTGCTCGGCAATTCGCACATCACATACACTTGCAAGCCGTTCTCGCCCTTAACTAAACCGTGTTTTGCCATCTCGGCTAACACTTTTCTGCCTTCCTCTGGGGTGCGGCAAAATGGAATCATCGGAATCACATTTGTCAAGCCCATTTCGTCGCGAACTCGCTTTAATGCTTTGCATTCCAAAGCGTAAGCTTCGCGGTAATTTGGGTCGTAATACCGAGAGGCGCCGCGCCACCCGATCATCGGGTTTTCTTCCTTGGGTTCAAACTGCCGCCCTCCCAAAAGATTAGCATATTCGTTGCTCTTGAAATCGCTCATCCGCACGATAACTGGATTTGGATAAAATGCGGCGGCAATTGTGGCAATTCCGTGGGCTAGTTTGTCGGTGAAGAAATCGGGTTTGTGTTGGTAAAGTGCTGTCAGGTTGGCAATTTCTTCTTTGACTGATTCATCTACCAATTCGTCAAAATGAATCAGTGCCAGCGGGTGTGCTTTAATGTGATTGGCAATGATGAATTCCAACCGCGCTAAGCCTACGCCGTCGCAAGGAATGGCTGATAAACCAAAGGCTTCTTCTGGGTTCCCCACATTCATTAAAATTTTAGTGCGGGTGCGGGGTAAATTCTCGATCGCAGTTTCTTGAATTTCAAAAGGAAGCAAACCGGAATAAACTTTGCCTTCCTCTCCTTCGGAACAAGAAACAGTGATTTCTTGCCCATTTTTCAAGATTTGGGTGGCATCGCCGGTGCCGACAATGGCGGGAATTCCCATTTCTCTGGCGATGATGGCGGCGTGACAAGTGCGGCCGCCGGAATTGGTGACGATCGCACTTGCTTTTTTCATAATCGGTTCCCAATCCGGGTCGGTTTTGTTGGTAACTAAAACTTCTCCTGATTGAAATTCAGCGATTCTGTGAACGTCTAAAATTACGCGGGCTTTGCCTTGTCCGATTGATTCGCCAACAGCGCGTCCTTTTGCTAAAACTGCACTGCTACCTTGCAATTTGTAGTTTCGCAAAACTTTAGCAGACTTTTGAGATTGTACTGTTTCGGGTCGCGCTTGGACAATAAATAATTCGCCCGTATTGCCGTCTTTTGCCCACTCAATGTCCATCGGGGTGTACGTCCCGCGCACTTTAGAGTAGTGTTCTTCGATGACTACTGCCCATTTTGCTAGTTGCAGAATTTCATCATCTTGGATGGCAAATTTATTTTTTTCGGCAGCGATCACGGAGACGTTTTTGGTGTATTTAGAACCGCCAATATCGTACACCATTTTGAGTGTTTTGCTGCCGAGTCGTTTCTCTAAAATTGGGCGAAAACCTTGTTTTAAGGTTGGTTTAAAGACGAAGTATTCGTCGGGGTTGACGGTTCCTTGGACGATGTTTTCGCCTAATCCGTAGGCGGCGGTGACTAATACGGCGTTTTTGAATCCGGTTTCGGTGTCGATGCTGAACATGACGCCGGAGGATGCTAAGTCCGATCGCACCATTTTTTGGACGCCGACTGATAGGGCGACTTCAAAGTGGTCGAAACCCCGCTGTTGGCGGTAGGAAATCGCGCGATCTGTGAATATGGAAGCAAAGCATTTGTGACAGCATTCGAGGACACCAGCGCAAGCTTGGACGTTGAGGTAGGTTTCTTGCTGTCCCGCGAAACTGGCGTCGGGTAAGTCTTCGGCGGTGGCGGAGGAACGCACTGCTACGTCTGTACTGTCGCCGTAGCGATCACACAATTTTTCGTAAGCATCCGCGATCGCCGCTTGGAGTTCTCGCGGAAATGGTGTGTCGAGAATCAGTGCCCGCGCTTGCTTGCCTTTTTGTCGGAGGTTCTGCAGATCTTCTACGTCTAAATCGGCAAAAATTTCGCGCAATTTAGCTTCTAAGCCCGCTGACTGGATGAAGTACCGGTAAGCGTATGCTGTAGTTGCAAATCCGTTGGG
Organism: Microcoleus sp. S13_C3; assembly: GCF_036700905.1. NCBI lineage: Bacteria > Bacillati > Cyanobacteriota > Cyanophyceae > Oscillatoriales > Microcoleaceae > Microcoleus > Microcoleus sp. S13_C3. The sequence continues at coordinate 10,639 of NZ_JAUBPT010000062.1, forward strand.
AACTCTGACTCCTTGGCCGGTTAACTGTTGAATCATTTCGCCCAAAGAAGCATTTTTACCGCCTACTAACGGGATGTCGGCGATGCCGACTTCATCAAACAACAATACTAAGGCTTTTTCTTTGGGAATTAAACCGGGTTTTTGATCGATTGCTAAATTTTCAATCATTGCTTTTTTCCTCTCAACTTCATCTCAGTTCGGTCAAAGGACAGTAAACAAAAGACAGTTTATTGGGACTTGTAATTTTGTTACCAAAATTCTCGGATTTTTTCTTAGGCTGTATCAACCGAGTGTTCGATTGCCTCTATTTCAATATTATCACTTTTTGGCTAAATAGCAAGACCGGTGGAGATATTTTATTTGATTGCAAAAAGTAAAGAAATTGCAGTAATTAGTTTATATAAGGTATTATAAAAGAAGTGGTAAAAATATAAATAGCGAAGATAGTTCACACCGCTTTTTTGGCGTTGAGCGCTCATTGGTGTGGGGATATGGCTCGGATTGTGTTGGTAGCGGAATCCAAGGGCAACAAAGGGCGGGTTCAGCCGATCGCGCGATCGGCTGAACCCGCCCAAAAACCGATACTTATTTTCCGACAGGAGTCGTGAGTCGCCCAAAATTGGAGATTCTAGTTCCACATCCCCGATTCATCTGTGGACTAAATCTCAAATCTCAAATCTCAAATCGGGTGACAGGGGCGATCGCCCAAAAAACACAAGACCAAGCAGCTTGGTTTCCTCAAGCAACCGAGCTCCTCAAAATCGTAAAAGTTTTACCTCTGATTGCGTCGATCTATTTAGAGTACAAACCCAGTCGATGTAGAGCATTATAATTGTTGAACCAGAATTTTTTTTACTTGGGTGAGGGGTATTTTTGGGCATTCAATTATTTATATGTTATAATAACTAGCTCGACTGCCTTATGATAAATAACAAGGTATATGATATCAGTTTTGAGCCCAACCGCAAAGCGAAACGGTTTTAAAGTTCTCCTGGTGGAAGACAATCAAGCCGAAGCCGATCTAATCGAAGAATTATTATTAGAAACAAATGTCAGCCGAGCCGAGCCTCAAAGGCTGTCAGTAAGTTGTACAGACTGTCTCAGCAAAGCGCAGGAACTTTTGGTAGGCGAAAAGTTTGATGTGATTTTACTAGATCTTTCCCTGCCCGACAGCCAAGACTTAAATACAATTGTCAAAATACAAGAATATAGCCTGAATACTCCGATTGTAGTCCTGACTGCCCGCAACGATGAAGAGCTTGCCGTGCAGTCAATCCAAGCCGGAGCTCAAGATTATCTAGTCAAGCGAAAAATCGACAGCGAAGTGTTAATTAGATCGCTTCGCTACGCAGTCGAGCGACAGCAGAACCAAGAAGCTTTACGAAAAAGCGAAGAAAAATATCGCTCGGTAGTGGAGAATTCTCTAGTGGGAATTGCCATTCTTGCTCCTCCGATCTCCCCCTCAGCACCAGAAAAATGCGAGTGGTTGGAAGTGAACGATGCTTTGTGCGATTTGCTGGGATACGATCGCCAAGATTTTTTGCATGAGAATTGGGAGAGGTGGGGTTTTCCTGAAGACTTGCAGGCGAGTTTAGAGCAGTTAAATAAAATTTTGGCAGGGGAGAGTGAAGGGTATGTTTTAGACCAGAGGTGGCGCAAAAAAGACGGAAAAACAGTTTATACTAGAGTTTCCATGCGCTGTATTCGCGCCCTCGACGGCTCGATCGACCACCTGATTAAAGTAGTCTTAGACGTGAGCGATCGCTACCGTTACGAAGCTCAATTAAAAGCATCAGAAGAGTTTTTAAATCACACGATTAATTCTACTCCTGACCCGATTTTTGTCAAAGATGAGCAGCACAAATGGATCGTATTAAACGATGCTTTTTGCAATTTGATAGGAAAAAGGCGCTCGGAACTGATTGGCAAGTCAGGATACGATTTTTTCCCCCCAGCACAAGCGGCTTTTTTTTGGCAACAAGACGAGGAAGTATTGCAAAGAAGTCTTTCTCAGGAAACAGAAGAAATTTTTACCGATGGCGACGGTCAAGAACGCATTATATCTACTAAAAAAACAGTATTTAACAACGCCGATGGTCGTAAAATGTTGGTCGGAACAATGCGAGATGTGACCGAATACAAACGCCAGCAAATTGCGTTGCAGGAAAGCGAAGCTCGATTTCAAATCATGACCGACAACGTGCCGGGAATGATTTATCAATATCGGCTTTATGTAGATGGTAAAACATCTTTTACTTACGTTTCTTCTGGCAGTTGGCAGATATACAATTTAAAGCCAGAAGAAATAGAAGAAAATGCCAGTTTGGCTTTTGCAACAGTTCACCCAGACGACATCTCAGACTTGCAGCGATCGATCGCAACTTCAGCGGCGACTCAGCAAGCTTGGCAACACCAGTGGCGGCAAGTTATGGGAGATCGAGTGAAATGGCTGCAAGGCGCGTCGAAGCCCGAAAAGTACCCCAACGGCGATATAGTTTGGGACGGTTTGGTGATGGATGTTACCGAATTGAAACAAACCCAGCAAGACCGCGATCGATTTTTTAATCTCTCGCTGGATTTACTTTGCATAGCAGGTTTTGATGGCTATTTCAAACGCTTAAACCCCGCTTGGTCAAATGTATTGGGTTATAGCAGTGATGAAATCTTAGCCAAACCTTTGATAGAATTCGTGCATCCACAAGACCTAGAAATTACTGTAGCGGAATTAGAAAAACTTAAAAAAAGCCACCCAGTTATTAGCTTAGAAAACCGCTATCTTTGCCAAGATGGTACTTATAAATGGCTGTCGTGGACAGCATCGCCGTATGCAGAAGAAGGTTTGATTTATGCAGTGGCTCGCGACATTACATTTAGCAAGCAAGCTGAAGCTGAATTGCGTAAGAGCGTAGCCACCAACCGCGCTCTTTTAAATGCGATACCAGACATGATATTTCGCTGTCGGGCAGACGGCACTTTTGTAGACTTCAAACCTGCCAAAGATTTCGAGAATATTCTACCACAAAAAGCACTCATCGGCAAAAAAGCACAAGACATATTACCGGCTGCTTTTGCTGAAAAAATTTTGTCTGATCATCAACAAGCGATCGACACTGGCGAGATTCAAGTCGTAGAATATCAAATGCCAGTTAATGGTGAACTGTACGATTTTGAAGCGAGAATTGTCTTCTGCACGGAGGACGAAATTATCGCGATCGTCCGCGACATCACTCAACGCAAACGATCCGAGTCAGTCCTCCACAGGCAAGCAGCAGCAATGGCCCAAGCTTCCGAAGGTATCGCCATATTCAGTGCCGACCATGAGGTGATTTATTGCAACGCAGCACGACTAAAAATCTACGGTTACGACTCTCTAGAAGAAATCTTAGATAAAAGTTGGAAAATGTTCTACCAAGGTGCAGAACTGCAAAGATTCGAGCAAGAAGTCCTGCCGACTTTAGTGAAGAAAGGTTCTTACAGCACCGAAGCAGTAGGATGCCGTCGCGACCGCTCGGAAGTTCCTCTAGATGTATCGCTGACAATGCTGCCCGACGGGGAAATCATTTGCATTGTTCGCGATATTTCCCAAAGAAAAAAAACAGAAGCAGCACTGCAGGAAAGCCAGCGGTTCGCTCAGCAAATTGCTGGGGCCAGTCCTAATATTTTGTATGTTTGTGACTTAATTGAAAAAAAAAATATCTATGGGAACGCTTCTATCTACCACATTCTTGGCTATACAGTAGAGGAGATTCAGGCAATGGGGCCGTGGATGATGTCAACTTTAATCCACCCCGAAGATTCAATCAAAATGCCTGATTATTTACAGCAAGTTGAAACAGGCAGCGAAGGGGATATCTTTGAAATTGAATACAGAATTAGGCACAAGGATGGTTCTTGGCGCTGGATGGTTAGCCGAGATACTGTATTTGCGAAAACAGCAGACGGTAAGTTAAAACAAATTCTCGGCACGGCCACTGATATTACAGAAAGCAAGCAAGCAGAAGATGAAATAAAGCTGTTGCTGGCAGCAACTCAAGCCATTAGTCAGTCTGCAGATTTTCAGAGCGCCCTCCCAGATATTTTGCGGTTGCTGTGCAATGCGATCGGCTGGAATTTTGCAGAAGCTTGGATACCGAGTGCTAACGGTACTTTTTTGGAACACAGCGAAACTTGGTACGCTAGCGATCGCGATTTAGATACGTTCGGCCGCGAAAGTAAAAAAATTAGATTCGCCGCCGGAGTAGCAGTACCTGGACGGATTTGGTCAAGCAGAAATGTAGAATGGATTGAAGATATTTCTCTAGCCAAGAATCATCTTTTTGCCCGATCGCAAATGGCGAAATCAGTCGGATTGAAAGCTTGTTTCGGAGTGCCAATTCACGCTAGCTCAAAGGTGCTGGCAGTTTTAGTATTCTGCAAGCGCGATCGCTCGATTATGGAACCGCGTATAGTAGAGTTGGTCAAGGCTGTAGCGACTCAGTTGGGCGATCATATTCAGCGCAAACAAGCCGAAGAAGAACTGCGTAAAAGTGAAGAACGCTGGCAGTTAGTTCTCAAAGGCAATCAAGACGGGATTTGGGATCTGAATCTTCAAACCAATGAAGCTTTTCGATCGGCCCGCTGGCAAGAAATTATCGGTTACGCAGACGGCGAAATCGACAGCACCAACACCGCATGGATCGAGCGCATCCATCCAGAGGATCGCTCACGAGTCCAAGCAGCGATCCAAGGTTATCTCGATCGCCAAACTCCCAATTACGCCGCCGAATACCGCTTGCAGTGCAAAGACGGTAGCTATAAGTGGGTGCTCGCCCGCGCTCAAGCAGTGTGGGACGAAGCCGGAAACCCTCTGCGGATGGTGGGTTCGATGACGGATATTAGCGATCGCAAAGCAGCAGAATTAGCTTTACTGCAGGTCACTCAAGCCGTCGAAAGTACCAGCGATGCGATCGTGATCGCCGACTTGAAAGGGCGGTCTATTTACCACAATCAAGCCTTCATTCAGCGCTACGGCTACACGGTGGAAGAACTCAATGATATTGGCGATATTACCGCGCTTTATGTCCGGCATAAAAATTACAAACAAATCTATAAAAGCCTTCGCCAAGGTCACTCTTGGTGTGGCGAAGTTTCACTGCAAACTAAGAGTTGCGAAGCAGTTACTGCTCTGGTGCGAGCCGACAGTATTCAAGATATTCATGGTAATTCCATCGGCTTAATTGGAGTCATTACCGACATCACGAAACGCAAAGAATCCGAGCTAATTTTACGACTGAAATTAAAGCGGGAACAGTTGGCCGTAGCTATGCTGGAACGCATTAGATCTTCTCTCAATCTTGAAAAAATTCTCACCAAAAGTGTCGAAGAAGTGCGGCAGTTTTTGCAAGTAGACCGCACTATTATTTACCAATTTAATCCTGATTGGAGCGGGTTTATCGCTGTCGAGTCGGTTGCCGAAAATTGCCGACCAATTGTAGGAATGGAAATTTATGACCCCTGTTTTGGGGCAGCCTACGTTCCTCTTTACCAAGACGGTAGAATTAGAGCCATAGAAGATGTTCACAATGCCGGCCTGGCCGAGTGCCACTTGGGTTTGTTGACTCGGCTCGATGTGAGAGCGAATCTGGTAGTGCCGATTTTGCAAGGCGAAAACTTGTGGGGACTGTTAATTGCTCACCACTGCACGGGCCCGCGTCCCTGGCAGCAATTGGAGGGAGAGTGCCTAAAACAATTGGGGGTGCAGTTGGCGATCGCCATTCAGCAATCGATGCTATTTGAACAAGCACAAACCGAAATTGCCGATCGCAAACAAGCAGAAGCCGCCCTGCAATTAGCTAAAGAAGCCGCCGAATCCGCCAACCGGGCTAAAAGCGACTTTCTCGCCAACATGAGCCACGAATTGCGGACGCCTTTGAATGGGATTTTGGGATACATTCAACTGCTCAAAGTCGATAAAAACTTTACCGCCGATCAGCAGGAAAGTCTTAACAACATTCACCAGTGTGGCAACCACCTGCTGATGCTGATTAATGACGTTTTAGACCTCTCAAAAATCGAAGCTAGTAAAATGGAACTGTCACGAACAAACGTGCATTTTTCCAGTTTTGTGAAAAGTATTATTGATTTGTTCCAGATGCGCTCTGCTCAAAAAGGAATTGCTTTTAATTACGAGCAGGTTTCAGCCCTGCCAGACGGCATTTGGGCCGACGAAAAAAGGTTGCGTCAAGTTTTGATTAATTTGCTCAGTAATGCCGTTAAGTTTACGAACAGCGGCAGCGTTACCTTCAAAGTCGGTTATGCAGAAAATTTCCCCGATAATTATCCTCAAACCAACTGCGAAAATTCTAGTTTGACAGCGGAAATTGCCACTCAAACAATCAATTTGGCCGGGAATATAGACGCGCAGCAAATGTCGAACCCGCCGCTAGGAACAACAGAGGCGCGCGAGGTGACAACAGACAATACCGGCGATCGTACCCCTACCCCTAAAATTCGCTTTCAAATCGAAGATACCGGCATTGGCATCGGGCAGAATAAATTAGAAGAAATATTTTTGCCTTTTCATCAAGTGGGCGATCATAAAAATTTCGTCGAAGGTACCGGACTGGGACTTTCCATCAGCCAAAAATTAGTCAAAATGATGGGCAGCCAAATTCGCGTCCAAAGTACCTCCGGCAAAGGCAGCATATTTTGGTTGGATCTAGACTTGCCAGCAGTCGCCCAGTGTTCGGAACTCCCCTCCCGGCAAGAAAAAAGGCGGCTTGTAGGTTTTATCGGCCCCCAGCGGAAAGTGCTAATAGTTGACGATCACGAAGTAAATCGCGCCATGTTGCACAGGCTACTTGTTCATTTGGGCTTTGAAATTGCACAGGCCACAGACGGCGAAGACTGCTTGCACAAAGCACAGGAATTTCTACCGGATCTAATTTTAATGGATTTGCTGATGCCGGTAATGGACGGTTGGGAAGCTACCAGGCGGCTGCGACAGTTGCCGGAATTAAAAGATACGGTTATCCTTGCTTTATCCGCTAACGTTTACGAGACTAGCAGGCAACAGAGCATACTAGCAGGTTGCGATAATTTTCTCACCAAGCCGATTCAAACTAATGAGCTTTTAGAATTATTGCGCCTGCACTTGAGACTAGAATGGGTTTACGAAGAACGAGTGCAAACCAAAAAGCGGACAGATCAAACGGCAAAAGCATCTTCTGAGATTGCTGCTGCTGACTCAACGATGGTGTCTCCTGCCTCAGAGTCAGTCTTGGCGTTGTTAAGATTGGCTGCAATGGGCGATATTGAAGCTATTCTGGAAGAAACTGCTAAACTCGAACATTCTGACCCGACATTAGTGCCTTTCGTTCATCACCTGCGCCAACTTGCTAAAGGATTTCAGCTCAAGCAAATTCGAGATTTTTTGAAGCAACATTTGTCATAAAATTGACGGTAGCTAACAGACCACTCAAAATCAGTTAAATCTCGCGCCCTGAGTACCATTCTCAATCAGGGGTTCTGGCCTCCCGCGAAGCGACAACTTAATCTGCTTGGGCGGCCCGGACTCGCAGCCGGCTCCTGAAAGGGTTATTGCAAATAGAAGCATCTAGGAAGCAACCGGGTTTGGAGCATCTCAATGACAGCAGCCAAGCTAAAAATTGGAGTTGTGAGGCTCTCTTGCGGCGGGGCAGGAGGCAGGAGGGAAGAGGAAGAAGGAAGGAGCCAGAAGAAGTGTTTTTACAAATATGAGATGCTCCCACCGGGTTTCTAGATCCGCCAAAAATTCATTGAATCCGATTTAACGTCACAACCCACAACTCAAAAATCCAAAATTTGAATGTTTCCATTGAATATGAACGATAAGAATTCCGAAAGAAGTATCATACTAATTGTCGATGACAACCAAACAAATCTTGACGTACTTTTCGAGTTGTTAAGGAATTACGGGTTTAAAGTATTAGTGGCTCTAGACGGCGAAAGTGCGATCGAGCAAATTGACTACATCCATCCAGACTTGATTCTTTTGGATATCATGATGCCAGGAATTGACGGTTTTGAAACTTGCCGACGTTTGAAAGCAGACCCGTCAACGCAAGATATTCCCATCATCTTCATGAGCGCCCTTTCCGATACGCCTGATAAAGTAAAAGGCTTTCAGACAGGAGCCGTTGACTACATCACTAAGCCTTTCCAGCACGAAGAAGTTTTGAGCCGGATTCAAACCCACTTGACAATCCGCAGCTTGCAAAAAAAACTCGAAGAAAAAAACCTCGAACTTGCCCACCTCAACCAAAACCTGGAAAAACTTGTTGAACAAAAAACCAAGCAATTAATAAACCAGGAAAAAACAGCCATCATCGGACGTTTGACTCAGGGCATGGTTCACAACCTCAAAAGTCCCCTGCAAGTGATCCAGACAAGCGTCGATTTGATTGAAACAAAAGCCACACAAATTCAAGACGACTCTCTGTTTAATTATACTAAGTATATTTTCCAAGCTGTCACAAAAATCAATCTGATCATGGATACTCTGATGATGAAAAGCCGAAACGAGCAAAAGCAAGATTTGCACCCGGTGAATATCAACGATTTAGTCCAGAGAGAAATTCAGCTATTGGAAGGCAACCTGTATTTTAAAAATAAGATTAGAAAAAAATACTTTTATGACGAAGAAATTCCCAGCATTCCATTAATTTATTCCTATCTTTCTCAAGTATTTTATAATTTAATCAATAATGCAATGGATGCTATGTGGGCCAAGAAAAGCAGAGAAATAACTATCGTGACTCGGCAAGACGACTCGAACATATACATGGATATTGCAGATACGGGATGCGGCATAGCATCTGAAGATGTGTCAAAACTTTTTGACCCTTTTTACACATCAAAGCCACCTAAAGGGGAGGAAAAGACCGAAGGAGAACCGACAGGAACGGGCCTAGGACTTTATACTTGTATTGAACTTTTAAAACCTTTTAACGGTGAAATTGCTATTAGCAGCAATGTGGGTCAAGGCAGCGTGTTTACAGTTGTGCTGCCAAAACCGCAGAAAAATTGAGCGACTCAACTGAGTTAAATTGTGTCCGGTTAGACAACCCTAATTAAGTTGGTAATTAGGTTGGTAGCAAGGAATGCAAGTCTTGGTTACTCGATCGAGAGAGGACTTGCATTGCTCAATACAAACAGGCGCTAATTGCGGGCAATTAACCGGATCCTATCTCAGAGCATATCTTGTAAATCAACGGTAACTTTCGTAGCTTAGTAGTAATATAGCAATCCTTGCAGGAGTCGTAAACTTTTCACCTCACCCCAACCCTCCCCGAAGCCGCGGGGAGGGAGTAAGAAATTCACAAATGATTGAGGATTGCTATACCATTTTAAAAAAATAAGGCAACTTTAGGCAAGCTTTAAACGGCAATTTATAATCTAAAGTTTCCAAGGCTATCAGCAAGGCAAATCCTGATTACTCCGCACTCTTTTGAGTTGCCTCTTGCTATTCCCCTGCCAAAGGTTGTAAATTAAAAGAGAGTTGAGTTGCAATATTGGTAAGAGTATTATAGTTTTGGATCGCTAGGTTTGGGGCGAGGCGGAAAACTTGCAGCGAACAACTCAATTCTACAAATCTGCGGGGTCTGCAAGCACACAGCGCACTCTCGTGCGTGCGGTTCACAGGGCTGTTTCATTCTCAGAAAAACCAGGGTTTTGTAGGGGCGGTGCCAATAGTGCCCGCCCAGCCGATAGACGAGCGGGTAGGGGTTTTAGATATCGGGGCAACCGGGCGTGGGATTGCCCCTACAAGAGAATGAAACAGCCCTGGTGCGGTTCAAGTTCCCCAATCATCAGCTAGGTAGCTGCATCCGCTGGTGAGATTTTATAATTACTAAAAAATAGCAAAAGGATACCAGTAAAAAAAATGCCACTGTACGCAAGAACCAAACCGCGATAGTCATCAGTCATTCCAAATCTCCAATCTCCAATCTCAAATATAAAATGGTATGACATCTCTTTTTGAGTCAACTTTAACGCCTTGTTTAAAAATTCTTTTAGTAGAAGACTGTGCAGAAGATGCAGAACTCATTCAAGAACTGCTGTCTGAGCCCCAACTAGGACAATCAATTGATGTCACCAATGTAGTCCGCCTCCGGGAAGCGATAGAAATTTTAAGCGACAAAATTTTTGATGTAATTTTATTAGATCTTTCACTGCCTGACAGCCTAAAATTTAATACTTTTTTCCGACTTCAAGATTGCTGTATCAATATTCCGATCGTCATTCTGACAGCCGCCGATGACGAAGAACTGGCTGTCGAGTTAATTGCCGCCGGCGCCCAAGATTATCTGGTGAAAAGACAGGTAGACAGCCGGCTGCTGGTACGGACGCTTAGGTGCGCGATCGCCCGCCAGAAACGGCAAGCAGAATGGCAAAAAAGTCAACAAAAATACCAGCAGGTTGTTGGCAATATCAAAGAAGTAGTTTTTGAAACAAATACTGCGGGCTATTGGACTTTTCTCAATCCAGCTTGGACGGAAATTACCGGATTTACCGTTGATGAAAGCTTAGGAACTTCCTGTTTGAGTTACATTCATTCTGACGATCAATACCAATATTTAAATTCGTTTAGAGGTCAGAAACCAAATCAAGAAACATCCTGTTGTTATCAAAGTCGATATATTACCAAAAATGGCGAAATTCGGTGGGTGGAAGTGCAAGAATTTTTTATGTTGGGCTGGAACGGCGAGGCGCAGGGGACGACAGGAACTATCAATGATATTACCGATAAAATTTTAGCACTTTCCGAACTCGAAGCTAGTAAAAAGTTTTTGAATTATACAATCGATGCAGTTGCAGACCCAATTTTTGTCAAGGATGAACAGCACCAGTGGATACTGTTAAATGATGCTTTTTGCAAGCTGATCGGGAAGCAGCGCGAGGAACTGCTGGGCAAATCGGATTATGACTTTTTCCCGAAACAAGAAGCTGAGATTTTTTGGCATACTGACCAACAAGTGTTTAGGACTGGGAAAGAAAACGAAACCGAGGAAATATTTACAGACAGTAGCGGTGCAAAGCACATTCTGTCTACTAAAAAAACTGTCTTTGAAAATACCGACGGCAGTAAAATTCTCGTCGGGATAATTCGAGATATCACTGAGGATAGGCGCCAACAATTAGCGCAGCAAGAAAGCGAAGCTAGACTGCGGCAGCTTGCTGCCAATTTGCCGGGAATAATTTATCAATTTCGCATCTCAACCGACGGCAAAAAAAGTTTTCCTTACATTTCTTCTGGCAGTCGCGATTTATTTGAATTGGCACCCGAAAATATTCAGCAGAATCCTCAACTCCTTTTTAGTTTTCTTCATCCAGATGACCGTCAAAAATTTGAAGAATCTCTTGCTGTTTCTGCGGCAAATATGCAGCCCTGGCAGCAGGAATGGCGCGCGATTGTACCGTCGGGAAAACTTAAGTGGATGCAAGGGGTTTCGTCGAAACCGGAACGAGTTGATTGTCCGACTGAAATAGGGCAGGAAGGGGATATAGTTTGGGAAGGCATGGTGCTGGATATTACTGATTTAAAACAGGCAGAAGCAGCTTTGCGGGAGAGCGAAGCCAGATTTCGATCGCTCGTTGAGAATATCCCCGGCGCTATCTGCCGCAGCTTGTACGATGCTGAGGGGACGATGGTATTTATTAGCGATGAAATTCAGGTAATTAGTGGGTATCCTGCTGGGGATTTTATTGGCAACAACGGCTTGAGTTTTGCGACCATTGTCCACGAGGCAGACAAGGAAATGGTCGATCGACAAATCAGCGCAGCAGTAGAGTCGAAACAGCCGTACAATCTAGAATACCGGATTGTTCGCGCTGACGGGGCGGTGCGGTGGATGTCGGAAAGAGGTAGGCCAACTTACAATCTAGAAGGGCTAGTTTTGTGGCTCGACAGAGCGATTTTTGACATTACCGATCGCAAACAAGCCGAACTGACTCTGTGCCTGGTAACTCAAGCTGTAGACAGCGCTAGTGATGCGATCGCGATCGCCGATTTGGACGGTTATTCCGTTTATCACAATCAAGCATTTATTCAGCGCTACGGCTATACAGTTGAAGAACTAAATAATGCCGGTGGTCCAGCAGTAATGTACCCCAAATCTCAAGATTTGAGCAAGTTATTTAGGGGGCTGCGGAAAGGTCTTTCCTGGGATAGTGAAATTGAAATCAAGAGTAAAAATGGCGATATTATAGAAGCTTTCTTGCGAGCTAACTGCATTAAAGATAGCGCTAGTCAACCGATAGGAATGATAGCCATAATTGCCGACCTCACAGAAATCAAACGCACCGCATCGGCATTAAAACTCAGTCAAGAGCGATTGCAGTTGGCCGTTTCTGGCAGCTCTTTGGGGCTGTGGGATTGGAATATAGCTACTGGCGAAACTTATTTCGATTTTCATTGGAAATCAATGCTTGGCTACGCAGAAACCGAAATTGAAAACAACCTCAAAGGTTGGGAAAGTTTGCTGCATCCAGAAGACCGAGGGAAGGTAATGGAATGTTTAAATTCCTATTTGGAAGGTGAGACTGAGATTTATGAATTTGAATTTCGGATGCTCAACAAAGCGGGCAATTGGCAGTGGATACTGGCAATGGGCAAGGTAGTCGAGTACGACGAATGGGGTGCGCCGTTGCGGATAACGGGCACTCACAAAGATATCAGTGCCCGCGTTGCAGCAGAAGCCGAAAAAACTCAGTTAATCGCATCTCTGCAACTACTTGCCGAACAGTTGCAAGCAGCGCAAAAAATAGCCCGGATCGGCAATTGGGAATTCGATAGGGAGGCAGGAGTTATTACTTGGTCGGAAGAACTGTTTCGAGTTTATGGTCGAGAATTGAATCTGCCACCGACAATGGAAGAACTTTTAGAGCAAATTCATCCCGATGACAAAGAAAGGTTCGCAGAAGTTGTACAAAAAGCAGTGACTGAAGGAACAGCTTACGATATCGACCACCGTATCTATTTCCCATCAGGAGAAATTAGGCACGTTAACGCTAAAGGACAAGCTATTAAAAATGAGTTGGGTCACGTGGTGCGGCTGTTTGGCACGGCAATGGACATTAGCCATCGCAAAAAAGCAGAAATTGCTTTACAAGAAAGCGAACAGCGATTTCGCGCTGTATTTGAACAAGCGGCGATTGGCATTGTTAAAGTGTGGCGCGACGGTAAATTTTTGAATGCAAATCAAGGGTTTTGCAATATTGTGGGATACTCAGAATTCGAGCTAAAATCGCGAAATGTTGGGGATATTTCTCACCCCGAAGATGTAGCAGCAGATGTCGAGTCGCGCGACAGACTGTTAGCTGGGGAAATTTTTAATTATTCCCTTGAAAAACGCTTTATTCGCAAAGACGGTTCATTTGTTTGGACTAATATGACTGTATCTTTAGTGCGGGATGGGTTTGGGGAACCTAGCTATGTAATTGCTGTGATTGAAGATATTAGCACTCGCAAACTTGCCGAGGCTATCTTGCGCCAGCAATTAAAGCGAGAACGCTTGGTGGTAGAGATGCTGGAACGCATTCGCTCTTCTCTCAATTTAAAAGAAATTTTGACAAAAGCTGTGGCTGAAGTACGGCAATTTTTGCAAACAGACCGGACAATAATTTATCGCTTTAATCCCGATAGGAGCGGTTTTGTAACTGTCGAGTCGGTGGGCCAAAAGTGGCGATCGATTCAGGGACTAACTATTAACGATCCCTGCTTTGAATACAGCTATGCTTCTGCTTACGAACACGGTCGCGCTGTACCTGTAGATGATATTTACAAAGTTGGTCTTTCCCAGTGCTACCTTAATTTATTAAGTCAATTTCAGGTGCGAGCTAATTTGGTAGTGCCGATTTTGCAAGGCGAGAAGTTGTGGGGGCTATTGATTGCCCACGAGTGCGCGGGCCCTCGCCACTGGCTGGAAATTGAGGTCGAGTGTCTCAAACAAATTAGCGTGCAGTTGGCGATCGCGATCCAGCAATCAATGCTGTTTGAGCAAGCACAAAGTGAAATTGCCGATCGCAAACAAGCCGAGTCAGCTTTGCAGGAATCGGAAGCGCGAGAACGTTCAAAAGCGCTAGAGTTAGAAGCAGCTATTAACAAACTGCGAACGACTCAAGCTCAGCTCGTTCAAAATGAAAAAATGGTGAGCTTGGGTCAGTTAGTTGCTGGTGTTGCTCACGAAATTAATAATCCTGTTAGCTTTATTCACGGCAATCTCCATCCGGCTCGCAATTACACTTTAGATTTGCTGGAATTGATTAAAGTTTACCAGCATTACTGTCCTCATCCTCCCGCCCAAGTCTTGCAGAAAATTGAGGAAATAGACTTGGCTTATATTGCTGAGGATTTCCCGAAATTGTTTAATTCGATGCAAGTAGGAACCGAGCGAATTGTCGAAATCGTGAAATCGTTGCGTAATTTTTCCCGATTGGACGAGTCCGCAGGGAAGTCGGTTAACATTCACGAAGGAATTGATAGCACTTTGATGATTTTGCAAAATCGGTTAAAATCTCACAGCAGTCATGGAGAAATTCAGATAGTTAAAGATTACCAACTATTGCCACAAATTGAATGTTTTCCGGGCGAGTTGAATCAGGTATTTATGAATATTTTAATTAATGCGATCGATGCTTTGGAAGAACGGGACAAGCAGCGTTCGATCGAGGAGTGCGATCGACATCCCAGCACGATCGCTATTCGCAGTTATCAGGCGGCTGCCGACTTCGTAGCGGTATCGATTGCCGACAACGGGCAGGGGATACCGGAGTCAGTGCGATCGAGGCTGTTTGACCCGTTTTTCACGACTAAACCTGTGGGCAAGGGTACGGGTTTGGGATTGTCGATTTCTCACTCGATTATAGTCGATCGCCACGGTGGCAGATTGAGTTGTATTTCGACACCGGGAGAGGGCGCGGAGTTTTTGATTGAAATTCCAGTGCGGCCGAATTTAACTCGTAGGAATTCAAATTTGGGGCAATAAATTAGCAATTGGTAATGGGAAATTGGGAAGGGGAAATGGGTAATATCTCACATCTTGCACCATTCTCCCGAACAGGCAAGATGCCTGTTCCACAAAGACTGAATTTACTTGTTTAGGAACAGGCCGAAAAGCCTGTTCCTAAACAAGTAAATTCATGTCCGATCGATTACCAGAAATCAGGTAGGGGCGGGTAAACCTGCCAATATCTGCTAATAATTAACAATCTCAAAAAACCGCCCAACCGTGATATTATGGTCAATCGATCGGACATGATATCAAAAAAATATTCTGATGCAAAGGTCAACAATATAAGGAATGAGAATTAAATAACTTCCACAAGTTTGTGGGATGGGCGGGACGCCCATCCCACAATAACAATTAAAATTGTAAGTTATTTAATTCGCGATCCTAAGTTATGAGTTGTGAGGCGTGAGTTAAAAATCAAACACGATATTACAAATTACCAATTATATCAAATCCGTTAGCATCGGAATAGTAAATTCGATTTCACTGTCAACAGTCAACAGTCAACAGTCAACAGTCAACAGTCAACAGTCAACAGTCAACAGTGAACAGTCAACAGTCAACAGTCAACAGTCAACATCATTCTGGTGTTACCGGAAATGATATTACCTTCAACTTTTACATAAAAATCGGGGCAGATTCCGAGTTACTCCTGGCGTGACAAATGCGATTTTTGCCTTCGCTTTTGGCTTGAAAAAGGGCGCTGTCAGCGCTGTGAATTAGGGTGGTGGGAGATTCCTGGGCAGAAGGAATCGCTGTCGCAATGCCGCAACTGAGGGTAACGTAGGGGCCGATCGACGATCGCGCGTGGGGCAGTTTCAAGCAGGCGATGCCGTCGCAAATTTTCCGGGCGACAGCGTTTGCCCCTTGGGCGCTGGTGTTGGGCAGCACTAGGGCAAATTCTTCGCCACCGTAGCGGGCAGTCAAATCCCCAGCCCGGTTGGTGGCGCTGGCGATCGCCCCGGCAACTTGGCGCAAACAATCGTCCCCGCCGAGATGCCCATAAAACTCGTTGTAAAGTTTAAAAAAGTCGATGTCAAACATAATTAAAGACAGTGGCAGTTCCTCTCTTGCCAATCTGCGCCACTCTAAGCTCAAAATGCGATCGAACTGGCGGCGATTGGCAATGCCAGTCAGTCCGTCAGTAGTTGCCAGTTGCTGCAATTTTTGATTAGCTATTGCTAGCTTGCGGTAAAGTTGAGATTGTTCGATCGCGATCGCCACTTGATTTGCCAAGTGCTGTAAAAAATCTATTTCCCACTGCTGCCATTCCCTGACACCGCTGCAATTGTATGCTGTCAGCATTCCCCACAAACTATTGCCATTTTCTGCGATCGAATCCGGCAAATTTTTACCCTGCGCCTGCGGTTTTCCACTCGCGTGGTTCCAGATATAATTTTCCGCTGCATCTTGATTGTTCTCGACTTCCCAAACAGTGGCTTCTTGTGTTTCTTTTGCCGTTTCCCAGTCGCCTGATTGCCAAATTGGTACGCTTATAACTGCTGCAATTTCACAATCTCTCAACAATTCTTTGCAACTGCCAGCCAAGGGGGCAGTGCTGACATCTGCTATTGCTTGTACCGACTGGGATTCGACTAAAATAAAGCAGGATACTGCCAAAGCAGCACTAATATTTTGGTTTTCAATATAACCTTCTGGCAAACCGTCACCTGCGACGATCGCACCTTTTTGCTCTTCCCCGTCCAATTGAGACACCCAATCCTGACAGCGATAAATTAAAACGCGGTCTGTTTGGAGAAATTGGCGCACTTCTGCAACGGTACTTTGGAGAATACTTGCCGGATCTATTGACGATCGAATATGTTCGATCATTTTCCCCAACAGCCGCTGTCGCAGAGCCTGCTGCCGCAATTGTTCTTCTATTTGCTGGCGTTCGATCGCGTAATGGATTGCCCGCACCAGCAGAGTTCTGTGAAATCTTCCCTTTACCAAACAATCTTGAGCGCCCCAGCGCAATACTGAGCGGGCAATATTTTCATCGCTGATATCTGTCAGCACCACAATTGGCAATGTGGGCCATCGCCCTTTCAAAATTGCGATCGCCTCGCTTCCCCTCAAGCTGTCTGACACTGACAAATCTAATAGTACGGCGTCAAACTTGTCTAATTCCAGACGCCCAACTCCTATCTCCAGAGACTTAACAGTTTGGAGCAGAAATAGAGACTCGCTGAATGACCCTAGAAGGTCTTCGATCATTGTCGGAGCTCCGAGGTCATCCTCAACCAACAAAATTTTCAGACATTGGTGACGTGTTAACACAACTATAGCGTTCGGAGCGGGTCGAAGGCAACTTTTTTGTTTTGATAGCGATACTTGCGATCGGCTAATATTTCGGCTGATCAAATTCACTATACACTCAAACTAGGCATTTAGCGCTCCATTAATGCTTACATATCCGGCGGGAGTGAAACGATTTCAAACCAATACTCACATAAAGTCTTCATTACTTCAAGCAAGCCTTCAAAAGTGACTGGTTTGGATATGAAAGAATTGGCTCCCAAGCGGTAGCAAAGCAAGATATCTCCTCTGCGGTGGGAAGTGGTGAGCATTACAACCGGAATTTGTTGCAAATGGGGGTCAGATCTGATCGAAGTTAGTGTTTCTCGTCCGTCCAGCCTCGGCATATTCAGATCCAAAAGTATCAAGTCTGGCTGATGCCAATTGCTGCTACCAAGATATTGACCGCGACGGTACAAGTAGTCTAGCACTTGTTCTCCATTTTCCACAAATTCGCTCGTAATTGCTAATCGAAGTTCTCCCAGTGCTTCCTTCACCAAAAAGCGCGTGTCCTCGTCATCATTTGCTATTAAAAGAGTAAATTTTTTCTTTTTACAATTCACGGCTTTGCCTCACTACGAACGTCTTTTGTGAGGTTGCGGGACTTTGAGCCGTGTCTGATTACCTGCAAAGAATCTCTTGCCCTCATCCGGTAAATCTGGCTGAGAACACTGAAATTGTGTTGCAGCAATTTACGGTTTTTCTCCATTTGCAAAGGTTTGGGAATCATGCTTGTTTCACTTGGCAGTCTGTCCGACAACCTGCAAACTGCAAACAGCTCACAAATCCTTCTCCCCGAACTACTAGCGAAACTATTGCATCCCAAAGCAAGATGCTCTGGATACAGTTGAAAAAAATTAACAAGTCTTGCGCGCACCGCTGATTTATAAATTGTATAAGGATAGAGCTAATAGATTTATATTGATAGATTTTTAGCTCGATGTCATCAGTGAATATGCTACACTTTATAAGCATTTTTGTAAAGAACAGATAAAGATATTTAAAGCTTAAGTAAAGGACTGGTGACAATCAAGCAATTTGCTGACAAGCCCCCGGATTCATCCGTGGAGCGAGAAACAAGCTCCGAATCCTGATCGCAAGCCCCCGGATTTATCAGTGGGGTCGCTTTCTTCAAATCTCAAATCTCAAATCTCAAATCTCAAATCTCAAATCGATATCACCAGCCCCCGGATTTATCAGTGGGGTCGCTTTCTTCAATTCTAAAATCTAAAATCTAAAATCTAAAATCTAAAATCGATTGACTTCACTTTGATATAGGAATAGAAAAATAAAAAGTCGAGCCTCGATTGGGTTCTGATTCTACCCAAAGGCTGCCGCCGTGCCGATCGACAATTCTTTGACAAATCGCTAAACCGATACCAGTTCCCGAATACTGTTTTTGGGTGTGCAAGCGCTGAAAAATCTGAAAAATTCGCGGATGGTACTGTGAGGCAATCCCAATACCATTATCCTGCACTGAAAACACCCAGCTATCCTCCTGACGCGAAGCGTCCACCTGCACCACCGGCGCCTCACTGCTGCGGTACTTAATGGCGTTACCAATTAAATTTTGAAACAGTTGCAGCAGTTGAAAACTGTCACCTTTTACCCTGGGCAAATCCCCCCTAGTAACAGAAGCTTGATTCTCGCGGATGGCCAACTGCAAATTAGCACAAGCATCCTCAAAAACCCGATTGCAATCTATCACATCAAAAGGTTTCTCACTGCGACCTACCCGCGAATACTCCAGCAAGTCATCAATCAGCCCCTGCATCCGCTCGCAAGAATTAACAATATTGCGGATAAATTTATTCCCTTGGGCATCAAGTTGGTTGTGACAGCGCTTTTCTAATAGTTGAGCGTAGCCGACAATCGTACTCAAAGGCGCTTGCAAATCGTGGGAAGCCACGTAAGCAAACTGTTCTAGTTCGGCATTAGAACGAGTTAATTCTTGAGCGTAGCGGGTTTGAGTGTCTAAACTCTCTTGCAGCAATTGTTGTGCCAGCTTGCGTTCGGAAATATCCTCGATCGCACAAATCAAATACTGCAGCGTCCCCTTGACATCGCGCATTGCCGAAACAGTAACATTTGCCCAGCGCACTGCGTCATCTTTGCATACCAAACGCTTTTCCACAGAAAAAGTTTGAATCTTCCCGGATAACAGCGAGCGCAGGTATTCTCTGTCCGCTTCTGTGTCATCCGGGTGAGTAATTGCCTGCCAATTTTGCTCTAACAATTCCGATTCTGCATAGCGGACTATTTGACAAAAGCCGGGATTTACCCGCATAAATTTACCGCAAAGCGCGGTTTTAGCTATGCCGACCGCAGCTTGCTCGAATATCGCGCGGAAGCGTTCTTCGCTGTCTCGTAGGGCAATTTCTGCTCGTTTGCGATCGGTGATGTTACGAAATGTTACTGCCAGACCATCGTTTAATTTTACCGCCACAATGTGCAGCCAAACAATTGTATCTCGCTCCTGTTCGTAATAAATTTCTTGGTCTACAGTTTCTCCTGTTTCTACTACAGAAACATACAAATCAAATAACCCGTTATTGCTAACTTGGGAAACTTGGGATAACAAATTCTTGCCAACTATGTCATTGAATAGCAGCCCATAAAATTTTTCGGCAGCAGGGTTGATCAAGAGCCACTGGAAATCTACAATATTTCCCTCACTGTCGCGGACAGCAGAATAAGCCACCACACAGTCTAAGGAACTATTTAATATGCTAGCAAGCAGCGACTGCGACTGTTGCAGTTGATAATTTTGCTCTTTTAATTGCTGTTGCAGTTTTTGCAAGCGGACTTGCTTGTCGATGCGCGCTAAAACTTCTTCTACTTGAAATGGTTTAGTAATATAGTCGGCGCCTCCTACTCGAAAAGCTTGTAATTTATCATTCATTTCATCTAAGACGCTTAAAAAAATTACCGGAATTTGTTCGGTTTCTGGTGTCGCTTTCAGTCTCCGACAAACTTCATAACCGTTCATTTCCGGCATTCTAATGTCGAGCAAAATTAAATCCGGGCAATGGGCGATCGCAACATGCAACGCCAGTGGCCCGCAAATAGCTCGGTAAACTTGATACCCCTGGGATGTTAGCAGTTTGGATAAGAACCGCAGATTGCTTGGTTGGTCATCAACCACCAATACTTTAATTTCGCTATTATCCATTTATTTTAAACTCGATTGAGTTAAATCCATTATCTTGTCGAGTCGGTAATCGGCAAGCAAATCTTTTAAAGCCTCAGCTAAAGTTGGATGACTTTCCCAGATGCGATCGACAAGTTGAATCGCTAGCTCTTCATTAACATCATTAGCTGCGTCGTAGAGTTCCTGCACCCAGCTTTGAGGCATCTGAGCCAGCAGCCCTCCGAAAAATGAATCGGGTTTTTCCTTCACACCATAACGCCGTAAAGCCCCGACAGGGAGCTGGGGCAACTCTTGATAAAGATAGCGCACTCCCAAATAGCAAGCCATCTTATCAAAGAGGATTTGTTCTTGAAAAGGTTTTCGCACAAAATCGTCGCAACCTGCAGCGAGAATTTCGTCTTTTCTCTCCTCAAAAGTGCTAGCAGTCAGAGCAATAATTACAGTTTGCCACTGAGTTTGTTTCTCTTTATATCTAATTCGTTGGACAGCTTCAAAACCGTCCATTACTGGCATTCGCGTATCCAGCCAAATTAAGTGAGGCTGCCAACTTTCCCAAAGTTCAAGAGCTTGGTAGCCATTTTCCGCTTCTCGGACTTCAAAACCAATTGGTTGTAACATTTTAAGCAGCAGCAGCCGATTGTCTGGATTGTCGTCTACTGCTAAAATCCGATAAATTGGTTGATCTGCTTCTAATCCGATCACCCGCTGCAATGTCGCCACTGTTATTTCAGACGAAATAGCCGCAAATACTCGGATATTAAATTTAAAACTGCTTCCCTCACCTACAACACTTTTGGCCCTAATATCCCCGCCCATTATCTGCACGTATTTTTTAGTAATTGTCAAACCCAATCCCGTACCATCAGCCGCTTTTATCCCCGCTTGTGTTTGCACAAAAGCATCAAATAAAGTATCAATTTCTGCTGTTGCAATGCCAATTCCCGTGTCTTCAACTTCAAACAAAATTAACAAGGGTTCGAGGGACGTATAGTTAGGATCACTTTCCGATTCTGCCGACTGCGGCTGGTTGCTTTCCACGCTCACGCGCAGCCAAATACTGCCCCCCTCTGGAGTAAATTTCATGGCATTTCCCAGCAGGTTAATTAAGCAGACGCGCAGCTTTTTTTCGTCAGTTTTTATATATTGGGGAACATTAGCCTCGACGGAAAATCTCAGTTGCATTTTTTTTGTTTCAGCTTTGATTTGAAACATTTCTTCGAGAGTGTCGAGGAGTAGATAAAGGTCAAAGCTGCGTTCATCTAAGGCAATTATCCCTGCTTCTATTTTCGACAAGTCTAAAACATCGTTAATTAGTTCCAGCAAATGTTGACCGCTGCGGTTAATGATTCGGAGATTTTCGAGATTTTCGTGGCTGAGCAAAGAGTCGCGGCTCATGACTTGGGTAAAACCCAGGATGGCGTTCAGGGGAGTCCGCAATTCGTGGCTCATGTTGGCAACGAATTGACTTTTTGCGAGGGATGCAGCGGCCGCTGCTTCTTCGGCTTTTTTGCGTTCTATTATTTCTTCTTGCAGTTCTTTATTGCGATCGATTAATTGTTTTTTCAGTCTTTGGATAGTCAGTTGGTGTTCGATTCGCGCTAAAACTTCGGCTACATGAAACGGTTTTGTGACATAATCTACCGCTCCCACTTGAAATGCGGTTAATTTGTCCAATACTTCATCTAAAGCGCTGATAAAAATAACGGGAATTTCTGATGTCTTCGGATCTGCCTGGAGCTGCGTGCAGACTTCGTAGCCGTCCATTTCCGGCATTTTGATGTCCAGCAAAATCAAATCTGGAGAACCAGAGCGCGCGGCTCTGATTGCCATTTTGCCGCTAATTACGCCGCGGACTTTGTAGCCCCGATCGCACAGCGTTGCTGATAAAACTTGCAAATTTTCTGGAGTATCGTCAACAATTAATATGTTACCTTTATTTTCTTCTCTGTGATTGTTGGTCATCGCTGGTTATTTTTGGTTAATTTAAGAATTGTTGAAATGCTGAAAACTGGTTAAAAAGTCATTATAGCACTCCCTCCTCAATCAACTCCTTTTATATTTACAGAACTTATCCAAGTTAAGATTTGAGATGTGAGATTAAAGGGGCTCATCTCATTTTGGCAGCCCAGCTAGAAATTGGAGTTTTGAGGCCCGAAGCTGCGGGGCAGGAGGCAGGAGGAAAGAGGCAGAAGGAAGGAGCCAGAAGAAGTGTTTTTACAATTATGAGATGCTCCCGATTAAATAGGCGATCGCCCTACATCATCAATAATCCTGAACCTGCCCCTATTATCCCTTCTTCTTTCATCCTTCAAGAATTTCTAAACTCCTCAATCAAATCGATAATCCGATCGCACCGGAAGTTATTCGCCAAATCGGCGATCGCGCTGCCGAAACTAGCATTAATAGGAGGGATCGACAACAACAGCCGAAAAATCTCCTCGTTATCAACCGCATCGGCCGCAGAATACAATTCATCAACCCATTCAGCAGGCATCGCTTCCAAAAATGAAGTATTGAGCGTACAAGGCAAATCAGCCGTTTCAGTTGCCGTGGAAACCTCGGCGGACACCGCAGCATCATAACTTAGCGAAGCTTCTCGATCGTAAACATAGCGGACTCCCAGATACTTAGCCATCTTTTCCAGAATCACTTGCTCCCGAAAAGGCTTCGCTACAAAATCATCGCAACCAGCAGACAAAATCACCGATCGCTCTTCATCAAAAGCACTTGCAGTCAGAGCAATAATCACCGTTACTTGACCTTTCAAATGCGCTTTAATCTGTTTAGTAGCTTCGTAACCGTCCATCACCGGCATCCGCATATCCATCCAAATCAAATGAGGTTCCCAACTCGACCACATTTCCACAGCTTGAACGCCATTTTCAGCTTCCTGCACCGCAAAGCCGAGCGAGGTCAGCATTCTGACCAACAGCAAGCGGCTTTCCAGGCGATCGTCAACAACTAAAATCCGGTATTCTGGCTGTCCTGGTTCGAGACCGACCACTCGGCTAGCTGTTTGAGCCACCTGAATTTCCATTTCATTAGGGAGCGAAACTTTAACATCAAATCTAAAAATGCTGCCGCGACCGGGGGTGCTTGTTACCGTCATCTTCCCTCCCATTAACTGAACGAACTGCTTGCTGATTGGCAAGCCCAAACCTGTTCCTTCTTGAGCTTTTTTTCCGCTTTCAGTTTGCGCGAAAGGTTTAAATAAATTGTCCATTTCTTCTGCAGAAATTCCTGCACCAGTGTCTTCCACTTCAAATAGCAAAGACCAATTCTCACTTTGCGAAATCTCTGGGGTGTTTTTATTTTTTAGCCTCTCATGTTTGAGTCTTAAATTAACACCACCTTCGGCAGTAAATTTAATAGCATTTCCCACGACATTTATCAATACTTGTCGCAACTTGCTTTCGTCGGTTTCTATATATTGAGGTAGGTCTGGTGGGCAATCAAAAATTAACTGCAACCTTTTTTTTTCGGCTGGCAGCTTCAGCATACTTTCAGTATTTTTTAGCAGTTTGTGCAAGTCGAAGGTGCTGTTATTAAGTGTCACCAGCCCGACTTCAATTTTTGACATTTGCAAAATATTGTTGATCAGAACGAGCAAATGTTCCCCGCTCTGGGTAATAATTCCTAAGTATTGCTGTTGGTCGGCACCGAGGTCTGGGTCGCGGGCTAGCAGTTGGCTGAAACCGAGAATTGCATTGAGGGGAGTTCGCAATTCGTGGCTCATATTCGAGAGAAATTCGCTTTTTGCCCTGTTCGCTCTGTCGGCTTCTTCTTTGGCTTTTTGCAGGACTATTTCAGCTTGTTTGCGCTCGGTAATATCGCTAGCAGTGCCTGTTGTGCCGATGATATTTCCTTCAGCGTCCATGCGCGCGATCGCCTTGGTATTTACATCAATCTTTCTGCCGTCTTTTCCTAATACTATATTTTCGTACTGAAACACAGTTTTTCCCGTCAGCAAGCGCTGCTGAAGCTCCCATTTCCAGTCTATTTCTCCTGGTGCCAAGAAATCGCTAAAAGAACAGCCTAGCATTTCTTCAGGCTCGTAACCGTATATTTGTTTCACTGCTTGGTTCACAAAAGTAATGTGCCCTTGGGCATTGCAAGACCAGATAATATCTTGGGATGTTTCAACTAAATGACGGTATTTTTCTTCGCTCTCTGCTAGGGCTATTTCGGCCAGCTTGCGTGGGGTAATGTCCATCAAAGTTGTGAATAGTTTTGTCACTTGCCCTTGTTGGTTCACAACTACTTCTCCTCTGGCTTCGATGTAGCGGAGGAAGCCGGATTCACTTATTTGTGACGGGGAATTATCGGCAGCAATTTTCGGTTCCGGTTGCAGAATTCGATATTCCAAAGTGTAAGATTGCCCGCTAGCAATAGCAGCGTCGATCGTTGTGTGCCACTTTTGTCGATCGTCCGGATGCACGTATTGCGAAAACTCAGTTAGTGTGGGCGCAGGCTGGGTTGGATCGAACCCAAAAATCCGAGATAACTCTTCCGACCAAGTAGTTGTGTTGGTCGATAAATCGCATTCCCAATTACCGACACGGGCGATTCTTTGCGCTGCTGCTAAAGAAGCCGCTACAGATCGGAGTTTTTCTTCGGCTAATTTGCGATCGCTAATATCTTGAATCACAGAAATCACGCAGGTTTCGCCATGAATGTCAATGATTTCTGCTGACAGTAGCCCGGTTCTGAGTTCCCCTATTTTAGTGCGAAAATCAAATTCGTAGTTGAGAATAATTTGTTTTTCATCTAACCTTTTACACAACTCAGCGCGGGCTTGTATATTTTCCCAAAGATTCAAATCAATCGCCGTGCGATCGAGAATTTCTGCGGCAGAATAACCGATTGTCTCGCAAAAAGCCTCATTGATTTCTAAATAACGACCGTCATTAAATCTGGTAATACTAATCGGGTTGGGAGACGAACGAAAAGCTTTAGCAAACTTTTCCTCAGACAAGCGTAGTTGTGCAGTCCTCTCCTCGACTAAAGTTTCCAATTCTTGATTTAGCTTTTGGAGTTGAGCATTTTGTTCCGCTAATTGCTTCTCCATAAAATAGCTATTTATGGCTTCTTGTACCGTCAACTTCAAGTCTTCTGACTGCCAAGGCTTCGATATATATCGGTACAATTTAGCATATTTAATCGTATTCGCCACTGCTTCGAGGTCTGCTTGCCCCGTCAGCATAATTTTGATAGTTTTTGGGGAAATTCTGTGAATTTGCTTCAGCAATTCGTCCCCTTTGATATTCGGCATCAGATAATCGCAAATTACTGCTACGATTTCGCAGCCATCAGCCAGTAATTCCTCGATTAACTCTAAAGCATCTTCGCCGCCTTCAGCGGTTTCTAATAAATGTTCTTCCCCCAGGGTTTTTTTTAACTCAATTTTTAAACTTTCAAGAATTATCGGTTCGTCATCCACGCAAATAATCACAGGTTTATGGTTCATATTTTTTTTAACCCAGATTTTATTGTTTCTACTAATTCTTGGCGTTCCCACGGCTTGTACAAACAACGGTGCAAGTTTGCTTGCTCTTTCACCCGTGCTATTGCTACTTCGTCGGCTTGCCCGCTCAGCATGACCTTCACAATTTTAGGATATTTTTGGTGAACCATAATCAAAAAATCATCTCCTTTAATCCCTGGCATTAACCAGTCAGATACTATGACCAAAATATCACTTTCATCTTCTTTCTGAATTTCCTCCAGAATTTCCATAGCTTCATCTGCGTTTTCTGCTACTTCATAGAGGTAAGCATCCCCAAATTCTTTTTTAAGCTGAATTTTTAAACTATTTAAGACCACAACTTCATCATCAACGCACAAAATTACTGGTTTCAGCATAAAATTTTACTTCTATTAAATTTTAAGAATGGGTGCATTTACCTATTTTTTTTATGGCTATCAAGGAATTTCGATGGGCAAGGAGATAGTAAATTTTGTTTGACCAGGCACGCTTTCTACTTGCATCTCACCTTGGTGTTTGTCCAGAATTTTTTGAACTATATCTAATCCCAAACCGCTGCCTTCCCCTGGAGGTTTAGTTGTGAAAAAGGGATCAAAAATTCTCGGCATAATCTCTGGAGGAATGCCGGGGCCACTGTCGGTAATACTGACTGATATTGCGTTCGCTTGGCATTTGACATCAATTTGTAACACTCCTTTGTTGCCCATCGCTTGTAAAGCATTGTGAACCAAATTTGTCCAAACTTGATTGAGTTCATCAGGATAGCATAGCACCGGGGGCAAATTAGTACCATAGTTTCTGACGACTTCCACACCGTGTTTGATTTGGTAGTTGTAAAGCGTTAGAACAGTATCAATACCGTCGGTAATATTAGCGATTACTTTGGAACCCCACTGGTCGTAACGAGAGTAGCTTTTCAAAGCAAAAACGATTTTGGCTGCCCTATCGGTGGCAGTAGCAATATTTCTAGTGCTTTTTTGTACCGTAGCAAATTGGTAGGCTGTTTGTACAATATTTCGACTTTGGCTGTCTTTCAACAAAGGTAAAAAAGGTTCTACATTATTGCCGATGCCGATATCTAATAAAGTACAGGCAAGACTGGCGGCGTCGTCAATGTTTTCTGATTCTAATTGCCCCTGCAAAAGTTTTTTTAACTGACGTTTTTCTTTACTAGATAAGGTATCTGTTTCTTGGCTGGACTGGTGTAGCAAAGCAAAGAAATCCTGCCGCCGTTCCGGGGAGAGTTGTTGAAAAAATATCGGCAACTGCTGCAATTGTTCGGTCCAGAAGTCGGCGATGTTCTGCACAGAAGAGCGAATCGCCCCTAAAGGAGAATTGATTTCATGAGCAACTCCGGCAATTAACTGTCCGAGGGCTGCCATTTTTTCTGATTGAATGAGTTCGTTTTGAGTCCGCTTCAGTTCTTCTAAGGTATGAGATAATTCTGCATTTTTTTTGCACAGCGCTGACTCGGCTATTTTGCGGGAGTTGATGTTGCGGGCAACCCAAATGACTCCATCTTTTGAGAACAGGGAAATGCAGGCGGAAAACCAAATTTCGCGACCACCAACTGTTAAGCTGTAGTCAAAATTGAGTGTTTGTTGTGTTTCTAACACTTGCTGAACTAACACCCACCAATCATCCGGGTTGTCGTCGTCAAAAAAATGTTCTATGGTCAAGCTGACTATATCACAATCAGGCTCAGAAGCCGCTGCCACATTCGTTGGCAAAACTTCTATGTTCCGCTGACTGTCTAGCACGAGAACGATGTCGGTCATCGCTTCAAAAACGGCGCGGACTTTCTTTTCAGAAAAGTACAATTTTTCTTCGAGCAATTTGCGACTGCTAATTTGTTGCTGCAATTCTTCGTTGCTGGCTGCTAGTTGAACCGTGCGGTCTAGAACTCGCTGTTCGAGTTCGGTGTTGAGGCGGCGAACTTCATCTTCAGCGGTGGTGCGGTCTTGTATTTCCTTTTTTAACTGACTGTTGGCATTAATTAATTCTAAAGTTCGCTGTTTAATTTGTTCTTCCAAATTATCATTTAAAATCCGCAACTTTTCCTCTACTTCTGTTCTCCGCAACGCTTCTTTTTGCAATTGTTCGTTCATTTTCTTCAACTCCTGAATTTTGTCGGCAAGTGTTTCCTGCAAAAGCTCGACATTTGCGTGCATTTCTACCGGATCTAAGACCTGCTGCAGGCTACTTTCAGTCACAATTCCGGCTAAATATCCTTCCTCGTCCACCACCACCAAGCGCCGGATGCCGTGCTGCTGCATTAACTGGTCAGCCTGCCACAAGGTGGCTTTTACCTGCAACGGTATCAGCGGAAAACTCATCGCGGCGGTGACGGGAGTATCTGCGAAATCTAGTCCCGAAGCTTGGAATTTAACAATGTCGCGTTCTGTAATTATGCCCACAGGTTTCTGATTTTGGTTGTCGCTGTCCGTGCAAATGACTATGCAGCTTTTCCGGTGGGTTCTCATCTGTTTTGCGACTTCTAAAACTGAGGCGCTGCTTGAGGTAACTATTAATTGTGTAGTCATAATTTCTTGGACGCGCCACATTTTCAGCACATCTGCAGGTTTGAGGATTTGACGGATGCTTTCGCAAGTGATAGCGCCTAGCAAGTTGCCACCTTCGTCTAGGAGGGGTAAATGACGGATTCTTTTCGATCGCAATATGCTCAATACCTTGAAGATATTCCCCCCTCGATCGAGGTTCAGGGCGATCGGGTTTTCAGTCATCACCTCAGAAATTGCCACCCCTGCTAGCGGTATTCCGCTAGCAGTTATTTTCACAACATCGCGTTCTGTAAAAATTCCGAGCAATTGCTGCTCAAACGCGATTAAAATGCAACTGGCACTCGCCTCAGTCATGGCAGCAATTGCGACTTTCAAGGGTGTGTCTGGAGGCAGCACAGGTAGTTTGGGGTCGATCGCCTGTTCTAGCAAGCTTTGGGTATGAGAAACTGTTGTTGACATGGGCCAATCAAGGGGGATAGATGCAGGCGGAAGCGGGACTGAATACCATTTTAGATTTCCGATTTTACAGTCGCGACACGCTAACCGCAATCGAGATTTGACATCGGTCTAGAGTTGCATTTTTATTTAGTCGCGCATTGGTATGATTTTTAGTGCGATCGCCCTTGATGGCGATCGGAATTGACACAATACACGTCCTTTGACCGATAACTGATGTTACTTCTATTTTACCCGAATGTTTTTCGACACTTTTTTTAACAATCTCCCGTCCCCAGCCGCTGCCTTCGTCGGCGGGTTTTATGGTAAATAACGGCTCACATATTCGTGGTCAAATTTCCGGGTAATTCAGTTGTCACTGACGAGCAGGCTCGGATTTTCTCCTCTCACCTCTACTTTTAAAACTCCGCAATTCTCTATCGCTTGTAAACCATAGTGCATCGTATAGCAATCCTCCCATCATTTTTGAATTTCTTACTCCCTCTCCCCAAGGCATCGGGGAGGGTTGGGGTGGGGTAAAAAATTTACGACTCACTTAGGATTGCTATATTTAGGAAAACTTGTTTGAGTTCGTCGGGATTACACCACAATTTAGGCAGTGGAGCTTGATAATTTCTGACAAATTATACTCGGTATTTTAGTTTTTTTTATCAAAATTTAATAGACTTTGAATGGTCAGGAATATTGGTAATTACTTTTCCACCATACAGTTATATCGAGAATATATTTTTAAACTAAAAATTAGTTTTGTGCATCTCTCTAGCAAATTATCTTCTTGGTAATCTGTGAACAAATGGCCGAAACTATCTGGCTGACTCAGCAAGTTAAGCACCTTTTGATGAAATATTTGATTGCCGTGCAACTTTATAGATTCCTTCAGTTGCTCAAGCAGGTTGCTCGATTCATAAATTTCGCGTTTTTTTTCTGTAAGTTCTTGCCCTACTAAATAGGAATATTGAGATTTTTGGCACAATAACCGACAACTTCAAACTCAGCATTTGTGAGAGTAATTTAATAACTTTCTCGGAACATTGGCCGGGTTTCCCTGACATGAAACTTGCTGTGAGCGATACAAGCTGCTACTAAATATAATATCCTGCCTCAGAGGCGGTTGGCATTGAACATCGATAACTGTAGCTAGAGCAATCCTCGCATCATTTGCATAATTATTGTAGGGGCAATCCCACGCCCGGTTGCCCGATAGATAGGGGGTAGGCACTCTTAGCACTACCCCTACAAATTTATCTGAGTCATTTAGGATTGCTATATGTGTTGCAGTAACTAGCAGCCCAGAAAATCACGGTGCCGGCAATTGTAAAT
The DNA here is from genome assembly GCF_036700905.1 of Microcoleus sp. S13_C3. NCBI lineage: Bacteria > Bacillati > Cyanobacteriota > Cyanophyceae > Oscillatoriales > Microcoleaceae > Microcoleus > Microcoleus sp. S13_C3. The sequence continues at coordinate 40,900 of NZ_JAUBPT010000062.1, forward strand.
AATAACCCTGCCTTTGCGCGCAAGCATTCAAGGCAGGGTTATTATTGAGGATTCCGAATTCTCAACGGTGAAGCGAGGGCGCTGCTGCCGACTTGGGCTGCCCAGCAGTGCACTACTCGCCTAATCGAGTTATTTTAGCGCTGCGTTCGGCCAACATCAGCACTACATAAATAGTCATTACATAGCCGGCGGCCAGAATGGGAATAATTAGAGGAATATCGCGATAAATCATAATTAGAACCAAAAGTCAAGGACGAGGAGGAGCAGGACAAGTTCAAGACCTACTACATTAAGTCAGCACGCAAGACCATGCCTTGGTTCTGAAGGCTGTTTTTCCATATCAAGCCTGCGGGAACATTTAGCCGTTCCCGGTCATCAATAATGATTTACTGCTTTACAGATGCTTAAACAGCCGAAAACCATCCACTTTAGCTGCTTTGAGCTACCGTGCACATAAGATGCGCTACTCTTAACTTCTGAAAGCTTTTAGCCGTGAGGAACTAAAAATCTGTACCAGAAATTTTGGCTGCGATCGACTAACAAGGCTGGCTCTACGAAACTTTTACAGGCACCTAAAAGCTACCTGCCAGTCTGGCTGTACTTAATGTATAGAATTGTTTAAATCCTTAATACCCATAATAACACAGGGTTTCTGGGATTTAGAGATTTTTTGGCAGTGTCCTTAACAATTCGATACAATAGGGGCAACCCCTCTGGCAGCCGGCTACTCGCCTCTGGCAGGCGGGTGACTCCCATCGGGCGGCAGATGACAAATAACTGCCGATCGCCTAGATTTTTCTTTTCTATTGCAGAGAATTACCTTAAAATAAAGATATGATTTGTAAAATTTTGTTACTTTACGGCTTGAGTCGGCGTATCCATGATCTCTAGCACTCTCCTATTTTCCTCGGTTGAAGAAGACCTGCGACTGTTGACAGAAAACTTAAAACAGTTAGTGGGTGCCCGTCATCCCATCTTGTACGCGGCTGCAGAATACTTATTCGGCACAAAGGGAAAACGAGTGAGACCCGCAATCGTTCTGTTGATGGCCAAGGCGACTATGCCCGATCGGGAAATCACGGAAAAACACCGCCGCCTAGCTGAAATCACGGAAATGATCCACACAGCTAGTCTCGTCCACGACGACGTGGTGGACGAGTCGGATCTGCGGCGGGGAGTGCCGACGGTTCACAGTCGGTTTAACAACCGAGTGGCAGTATTGGCGGGAGACTTTCTGTTTGCTCAATCCTCCTGGCATTTGGCAAATCTCGACAACCTGCCAGTAGTCAAACTGCTTTCAGAAGTGATTATGGATTTAGCTGAGGGGGAAATTCAACAGGGACTCAATGGATTTGACACCAGCTTGTCGATCGAAGCGTACCTCGAAAAAAGTTATTACAAAACAGCGTCTTTAATTGCCAACAGTTCCAAAGCAGCGGGCTGTTTGAGCGAGGTTTCAGCGGAAATAGCAGACGATTTGTACAACTACGGTCGGCACATTGGTTTGGCATTCCAAATAGTAGATGATATATTAGATTTCACCGCTTCCACGGAAACTTTGGGGAAACCTGCAGGCTCGGATCTCAGAAGCGGTAATCTGACAGCACCCGCACTATTCGCCCTAGAAGAAAAACCTTACTTGGAAGTTCTCATAGAACGCGAATTTGCCCAAGAAGGAGATATAGAGCAGGCCCTGGCACTGGTAGAAGATTCTAGAGGCATAGAGCGATCGCGAGAACTAGCCACAAATCACGCACAGAAAGCCGTCGAATACTTAGCTGCGCTGCCCCATTCAGAGTCCCGTCAAGCTTTGATTGATTTGGCTGAATACGTTTTGAGTAGACTTTATTAGAGGTGAAAAAGTTACACTTTATTGGTAATGGGGAATTGGTAATGGGGAGTTCCCAATGCCTAATGCCCTGTTACCAATTAATAAAAAATTGAGTTGTTTAGGCAATATCCGGCGGTGGAGCCGATCGATACTGTTGCAAGTAAACGTTAATTAAACTCTGTACTTGCTCGCGAGGGATTTCCGTCCCGACTTCCTGATTTCCGGGACTTTCAAAAAAAACAATGCTGTCAAGACCTTCAAGAGCTATCATCTGAAATAAAAGGTGAGTGACAGGCAAAAGTACCGGTCTGAGGCGATCGCCCCCAGCAGCCGCAGCCTGCGACGCATCTTTAATACTTGTCCAAGCATAAATCACCCTCTTCTCCCGTCCCGGTTGCTTGAGATTGCTCAAAACCACGATCGCCCAACTTTGGTCTACCGCTTGCAGGATCGAGTATTCGAGGTGCTGTAGCTGTTGGGCAATTAACACCAGGGCCGGGGCGATCGCCTTTAAGATTTGTGGCGTCGAACCGTCGGGCGGAGCTTTTTCGATCAATGCTTGAATCTGTTGGTCTAAATCCATCAGTCAGTTCTTTGATATCTAAAATTAAAAATTTCAGGTTAGCAGGTCCGCATCCAAGTATATATTACCCAGCACTGCCCTATTAAAGATAAGCTGACACCCCTCTAAATTTAATATTTAGCAGCCTAGAGCCCTTGTAGCGAGCATTTGGGCAAAAAAATTAAGTGCGTAACCGCTTACACAATGTCATTTAAAAAGTCTAACCCTAGGGTGCTGAGCGCTAGCGCTGTCAAGGTGTGTTAAATCTGAGCCGGATAAAAAGCCGAAAACGGCTATTTCACGTTCGGATTTTCAAACTTAAAGCAATAAAAACTGCTTGGGGAACCTGGGTTTCAAAATCAAAACGCCCAAAGTTAGGATCGCGAATAAAATAACTTACAATTTTAATTGTTATTGTGGGATGGGCGTCCCGCCC
>NZ_JAUBPT010000063.1:0-3385 GCF_036700905.1 Microcoleus sp. S13_C3
GTTCTATCATATAGCAGAGGGCGAAGAATTTTGGCTCTTATCATACTTTTAACCATTTACAAAACCGGGATGCTCCCATTGCTTTTGAGTTTCCTTCCGGGATAGAGAGTATAGATTACACAAATTTATATTCTGAAAATTCTGCATTGCACTGTGCATTTAATATCGGTATTATAGATGATTTATTCGGAGAAAAAACCGCTTATACTGTTTCAGGGAGAATGTCTACAGAGTCCTTTGATTTTAATATTATAAATTCCTTCGCTAATAAACCCTATTCAATCAAGGTTAAAAATTCTCAGTGTGAGATAGATGCGGGATTTGAAAGTAACAACTATTTTCTTTTGATAGAAGCTAAGAACTATGCCATAGACGATTTTTTGATTAGACAACTTTACTACCCCTACAGATTGTGGTCAAAAAAAATGGCTAAAAAAGTGATTCCCGTATTGATGACATACTCTAATGACATTTTTAGCTTTTTTATTTATGAATTTAGCAAGGATGAAGATTATAACTCTCTGAAACTGAGAGAACAAAAGAATTATACGATCGCTCCCGAAGAAATACAACGGAGTGATGTCGATCTGGTACTCAATAATATTAAAGTAATTGCAGAGCCAGATGTTCCATTTCCCCAAGCTGATAAATTTGAGAGAGTAGTAGATTTATTATCCTTGTTATTAGAAAGAGATTTAACCAAAGACGATATTACAGAAAACTATGAATTCGATCGCAGGCAAACTGACTATTATACAAATGCTGGTCTATATATTGGACTGATAGAAAATTATAAAGATTCCCTGACCAAAAAAGTTACTTTTTGCTTGACAAGTGAAGGAAGGTCTATTTTACATAAAAGACCTAAATTAAAATATCTAGAGTTGATTAATAAGATTTTAGAACGTCAAGTTTTTTATTTAGTGTTTCAATTAGCGCTTAAACTGGGAGGAATTCCACCCAAAGATGCAATCTGTAAAATAATCTCAGAAAATCGTCCAGATATTAATGATACAACTATAAAAAGGCGTTACTTTACAGTCCAAGGCTGGATTTCTTGGATTTGGGGCCAAATCCAAGACTAAAATTCGCATAGTGTGATTCTCGGGGTTTTTAATATCTTCAACCTAGTTTTGCCTCCTGCCCATTTCAGAAAGGGACGTGGCAAGACGAAAGAAGGTGCGGCAGCAGACATTTATCTAGAAATAACGGCCCTCTAATATTTATCACAACTAGAACTCAATAGAAATACTTCTGAAGTTCTTACCGGAGGTCGCGTGGCATTAAACAGACAGTGCCGGAGCGATCGGCGAAAAGTTTTCGTTAGAATTATATATGTCAGCTAAGCCTAGGCAAAAATGCCCGATCGCCCGATCGGCAGATTTAGCTCCGGCTGTGCCAAAATTGTCTAACTCGCTCACAAGTGTTACCAGCCAAAGATTGTGCTGTAACACTTTACCCCACCAAGCTCATGCAAGATTTTATTAATAACGTCTCTCGCTACCCCCGCTTTTTCATTACGATATGCCTGGGAATTTTCTTTTTCCTGTTCGAGCGACTCAAACCTCTGCTCGATCGACCGGCAACTGCGATCGCCCTGATTAGTTCGATTGTAGCGACTTTTGTCTTTCTAACTTTTACACTGCGGGCTATGTTAGGCCTGAGTTCGGTTTAAAGCCTGCGCTTGAACGCAAACATCAAGGGCAAATTCAGTTAACACACTAATTCCCCAAGTAACTGCCAACTCTTGCAGGCGATCGCACACTTGACAATAGTCGCTGCGATACATTGGAAGAGGAAAAAAATTGCGCTAGTTACGCCCGCGCTGCTCAACCAAGCCGCAGGCAAACATTACCGAAGTGCAGGACAAGCGTTTGGGGCTATCAACATTCACTGGGGAAATACTGCACCTCTGTTTCCCCGGTGTCCCACTTAATCATTAGGAAGCGGCACACCCCGCCCCGCTTTCCTCTCCCGTTAACCTGACGGTATCACGAGAGTTTCCAGCGGACAAGACAGATGAAGTTTGAACATATCTATCAATTTTTTCAAGACCCCCCTCCTGTTTATCTAAACAAGGAATTAGCTGTGTGCTACATTCTTTCCGTGTTATTGCGCGGAGATTCCTACGGTACAGAACTGATTGGCCAACTAGAGAGGGAATTCCCCATCTACCGACTTTCTGATACCGTTCTCTACAGCGCTCTGAAATTCCTCGAAGATGAAGCCGTAATCACCGGTTACTGGAAAAAAGTAGAAGGACGCGGCCGCCCCCGTCGGATGTATCAAATCCTCCCTGAGTGGCGGCACCAAGCTCAAGACCTCGCTCGTCTCTGGCACGAGTACATTGGTCAGGGAAACGGCGCGTCAGAGCGTCGAGCCCGCGCCTTAGAAACTGGTCAGACGGGTTAGCCGAGTTGGAATCGGATGCCTCAACCCTGGAGATGCTGGCGCTACTTGCAAAGCGATTTGCCTGATTGCCTTCGCTTTGCTCGATCGCCCGCCGCACAGCGATTAAAGCAGCTACACTACGTCAGGACTTACGCATTGTTACTTGAGAATTAGCGACGATGGGGAGATATGGGAATTGGGTGATGGGGAGAAAAACGCCTTGCAGAAGAAGCTTTCTGCGAATCTTGGTAAAAAAGTGTCTGCGTAAGTCCTCGATCGCTTTCGTATGTAAATTTCTGTAAAGTAATAGTAGAGAATTCCAATTACACAAACTTCTACCGATGGATACTGCTGTTCTTCCTTCTACCTTTGTGCTAACGCTACTGCTGGCTGTTGGCTTGTTTTTCTTCATCAAGGCTTCAGTCAAAGATCGAATCGAACAAGTCAAGCTGGCTTCCGAGAGCGCCCAAGAGTCACTGTTAACCGACTTACAACAGTATTTTGCCCAGAGAGCTTACCGAGTTGCAGCCGTCGATGCCCCCAACTATAAAGTCACGTTTGAGGGTTTTGTGCGGCCGAGTTGGTTTCTAGCTATTTTTCTAACTCTGCTGAGTGCAGGCGGCGCTCTGTGCTTGGGACTGGTTTTGGGAATGCTAGTTCCTCAGCAGGGTCAAATTTTCCTAGCTTTGGTACTGCTGTCCCCGCTGGCGGGGGTATTTTATTGGAAAAAAGCTGGACGCTCTGAGCAAGTCTCGCTCAAACTCGAATCAGTTGCTGAGTCGGGAAGCCCAACCAAGAGCTTTGTTACTGTCAGAGCTCACCGCGATGAACTAGCAGCCATGCAAAAAGCTTTAGATTTGAAACCGATCGATTATAAAGTTTGACGCGGAACGTTTTTTGATATGCTAGATGCCGTAGTTAGACTTCTAGCTGACAAACAGATGACTCAAGAGCGGATCTCTCGTTGATAAACCAGTGGCTGTTTTTTTGATCG
>NZ_JAUBPT010000063.1:3485-33579 GCF_036700905.1 Microcoleus sp. S13_C3
ACAAATTCGATCGACAAATTCGATCGACAAATTCGATCGACAAATTCGATCGACAAATTCGATCGACAAATTCGATCGACAAATTCGATCAACAAATTCGATCGACAAATTCGATCGACAAAACAGTCACAAAAAAACCATTATCGTGAAAGTGCCAATTGTGGCGATCGCCCTTGGGGTGCGATATAGCCTGTTGCGATGGCTCCTTATACCCTAATTTCTAAGGACTTTTCGCATAAATTTCAGTTGGCACTCTCCAGACAATGAGAACTCTCGCGCTTTTGTTAAAAGACTTAGAAAAACATTGCTGTCAATGTTTTGAGCTAAACATTTTGAGCTATGCGCGGCCCGCTGACACCACAGGAATTTTTTCTGTGGTAGCTTCCAACATCACCTTTAAGCTGGGAAACAAGAAATGGTTCTCTTCTACGTATTGGGCTCCAAATAAACCTTTTTCAGCCCAGAAGTATCTGTCAGTGGTATGCTCGTTACGCTTGACTAACAGCAAAGCTGGGGGAGCAATGCCTTCTGCATGGATGAACTTGCGAGCCGCTGTTACGGGTTTATCTTCGCCGCTCTCGATGCTATATTGAGGCACACACTCTAAAATTCTGCGTCCTTCTTGTCGGCGGCGACTCTTGCGTTTGCGTCTCCTGGCCAATTTCTTTACCTCCTCTGTGAGCAGACAGTATGAGCAGACAGGTTGTAATGATAGCTACCAAATCCGAGGCCAGTATATCCGTTCTAGCTCAAAAAATCAACTGTTTTTAATATATCGACATAATCTTAACATTCGTGCCGATCGACAAAACTGTAGCGGTTGTGGTAGGGTTGGCCGCAAGTTCCGGCAAGAGCCAAGCTTGGGGATCGGTGGAAGCTGCGCCGACGGCGAGGCGGGGCCATTTTGGTTCATGAAAGCCCCATGCCTTCAACATAGCTGTCTTCTATCAAAGGGCAGAAACCTGAAATCTAGAAGTGTCTCATCTGTAATCGGCCGCCGATCGTTTGTAATTTACTTAGAATTCCGTTAGATATCTTAATGATGTGGCGCTCATGTTAATGCCAGCCAGTTCAGAATTTGTCAAACTTTGCCGCTCGCAGGTAGCCATCGCCGTTAGTTTGGGAGCGAAATTCAGCGCGGTATACCTGACACAAGAGCTCGTAGAAGGCAGCGAAGCAAAGTTGGTGCCGATCGCAGTTTACCCAGAAACCTCAGCCGAATCGGAAGAAAATCAGGGGTTGAGGTTGCAATCTCCCGAAAGCTCGACAGTGAAACCGGTACCGCGACTGCTGGCGCCGCCTGTTCGGCCTGTGGAAGAATCAACGGTAGGGGCGATCGCACCCGATCGACTTCCGGGTAAGGAGCGCACTTCCCATCAGTGCCAAGGCCCGGAGAATGTGTGGCAGCAGCGGATGCAAATTGTGACGCCTCTGATACACGAGGGAGCTGTAATGGGACTCCTAGTCAGCGGTCGGCAAGACAGGCCTTGGAACGAGCGAGAGGAGGCTCAGATACAACAAATTGCTCGCACCTTAGCCCTAGCCTGCATTTTAGACCAGCGCTCGCAGTGGATGCAGCAGGAATTGGGTACGAGTCGGCAAATCCAGGCTCAGGTTTACGACACGATGCACAATTTGCTGCATCAGTTCAAAAGTCCGCTGACAGCGTTGCGAACTTTTGGCAAGCTGTTAGCGCGGCGGCTGGTACCGGAAGACAAAAACCGCAATGTGGCTTTTAGTATTGTCCGAGAGAGCGATCGGCTGCAAGAGTTGCTCGGCCAGTTCGATCGAACTGTTGACACCGGCGAATCACATCTAAAACTGCGATCGGGCACTTCAGAAAAAGCAATGTCCAATGGGGAATCAATCCGGCATTCTCCTCTGTCGCTGTCACCTGCGGCCAATGTCCAGGAATCCTGTTTTGTTACAGAAGTCTTAAAACCGCTGTTAACTTCCGCCGAGGCGATCGCATCTGAAAGGAATCTGAAATTGGTAGCCGACATGGAGGCGGATTTGCCACCAGTCTCAGCGAACGATCGAGCTTTGCGCGAAGTGTTGAGCAATTTAATTGACAATGCTTTGAAATATACCCCTGCAGGTCGCCAAATTTATATTAAAGTCAGGTACAAAGCAGCGGATGGCGATCGGGCAGGATACAGCCAATTGCCTGCCATAGCAGTTGCCGTCAGCGACACAGGTTCCGGCATTCCCCCCCAGGATTTAGAGCATTTATTTGAGCGGCACTACCGGGGAGAAAAAGCGCAGACAGAAATTCCGGGCACAGGATTGGGTTTGGCGATCGCCCGCGATTTAGTCCGCCAAATGCAAGGAGAAATAGAAGTATTTTCCCCAGTCAATCCTGAATGGCTGCCCTCGGCGGAAACTCACTTATATCCAACCGATAGCGGCACTACATTTGTGGTTTGGCTACCCGTGAATAAGTAACGAACCCCATTGCTTGGAGACATTTTTTATGAAGCATCTGCCTTTATTTGATAAAATTCCCAAGTTTTCAAATTCTTTAGAAGTTTTCAAAAAACACTTTTTTCGTGTACGGTTTTTAGCTGCTTTTAACATTCTGACTGTTCTGATTTTGGGCGGGCTGAGCGTATACGCAAAACTCAACAACCAGGGAGACGGAGTTGAACGCCTGTTTAGCGATCCTTTTAATTTCTGGTTCCCTTACGAAGGCATTCTCACCGGAGTTTCCGAAGTCCTATGGTGCATCCCAGTCGCAATTTGTGCATTTACTTTCGGAGTGGTGCGCCAAAAAGAGCCGCGGAGTCGATCGGGGACATTCTTATTTTTTAGTGCTTTACTACTGGGAGTTTTTTTCCTGGATGACAGGTTTCGGATGACTTTGATTATGTCTCGGTTGGGAATATCTAAGAAATTAATTTATTTGTGTTATGGTAGTGCAGTTTTCCTTTACGGAGTTAAGTTTTGGCGATACATCAAAACCACTCCTTACCTGCCATTAGTCGCAGCATTCCTATTGTTGGCTATCTCGCGGTTTGCGGATCCTTTGGAGTCTCAAAGTCTAGGAGTACACGCGATGTTAGAAGATGGCACTAAATTATTAGCCCTTCTGAATTTAGCACTGTATTTTTGGCACGTATGTCATCAAGAAATAGGGCGACATTTGCATCTGAGGGAAGAACGTTGAGCAGATGATATTACAAAAAAAGCCGTTGCTGAATTAGGGTCTCACTAAGCAAGGCCGGCGATCGCATAGGACCAAAATAATTTCTTTGATTTTGATAGGGCATTGGAAGATTAGCAAATTTTAGAGAGTAAATTAATAATCGACGATCATGTCTGAGCAACTTGTTGCCTGATGTAGAATAACAAAAAGTTTTTCCTGTCGAACGAGCTATCAGGATGTGTTAATATTGTATTTACGCGCCCAACACTTCAGCAGCGCCCTAACTGATGTAGCACGGGATTCATAGGCTTTAACTATTTTTTTACGAAACTCGATCGCATAAAGTTTCATTTTTCCCGTGTATCTACTGACTGCCCTGTACTATATATACATGGAATAGGCTGTATTTTTACGACACAGTTGGTAACGCCTCGGAAGAGATTGTTAAAAAATATATTGAAAACCAACACAATTAAGTTATAAAAATGTGGGTTTCATCCCCAGCGCCTATTCCAAACCCTTCAGGGGTGGACTGGCGGCGCTAAAAAAGTTTGTCAGAATTCACATTATTTAGCAATTAGCAATTACCCTCTTCTCATGCAACTGAAAACTGGTATATGCTGAATTGAGCCAGATGAGTTTTCTAGGCCATAGCTACCGCGAGATGGGTTCCTATACAGATAGTAGGCATCTCAATAATAAACTGCGTTCCCTGCTCTGGCGTAGAAATACACTCCAAGTGACCGCAGTGTTTTTCAAGCAGAATTTTTTTGCTAATTGACAATCCCATCCCTGTACCTTTTCCGATTGGTTTAGTAGTAAAAAAGGGAGTGAAAAGTTTAGCACGAACTGTCTCAGTCATGCCAACACCATTATCAGCAATTGTTACCCGAATGCCCGAATCAAGGCTAATGTTGTCCTGTGAAGTGCCCGGTAAAATTTCAGTCCGAATTAATATATGGGGCTGAAAAAATGTACCTTTTTCTTTACTTAGCCGCTCTTCCAAAGCATCTATAGCATTCGCTAAAAGGTTCATAAATACTTGATTAAGCTGACCTGCATAACAGGTCAAAAGCGGCAATACCTCATACTCTTTAATCACATTAATAGCAGGGCGATCTGACCTAGCTTTTAGTCTGTGCTGTAAGATCATCAAACTGCTATCAATCCCTTCGTGGATATCTACTGATTTGATTTCGGTTTCATCCAATCGTGAAAAATTGCGTAGAGACTGCACAATAAGGCGAATGCGATCGATGCCTAACTGCAAGGAAGAAAACAACTTTGGCAAATCGTCCATGATAAATTCTAACTCTCCATCTTCTATTGCATTGATAATTTCTGCTTCGGGTAGCGGGTAATGGCGTTGGTAGAGATTCAACAGATAGATGAGTTCTTTAATATAGTCGTGGGCGTGCGAGAGGTTGCCGTAAATAAAGTTAACCGGATTGTTAATTTCATGAGCGACACCTGCAACTAATTGACCAAGACTAGACATTTTTTCACTTTGAACTAGCTGGAGTTGTGCGTCTTGCAGTTCTTTGACAAAATGCTCTAAAGCAAGAGCTTTTTGGTGTTCTTTTTCTTCACTGATACGGAGTGCTTGTTCTATTTGTTCGCGCCGCTCTATTTCAGACTGCAATTTTTGACCTAGAGAAAAACTTCTCAAAGCTGTTAGTACGGTAGTGTATAGCTTTGATGTCGTTAGTTCAGTTTTAGTTTTATAGTCATTAATATCGTAATTGATAATAACACTTTTTTCGGGGACTTGTCCGGGTTGACCCGTGCGTAAAATAATTCGCACTAACTGATTGCCTAACACTTCGCGGACATATTTAACAAACTCTAAGCCAGCATCATCCGTTTCCATGATTACATCAAGCAGGATGATAGCCACATCAGGATGTTCTTGGATTAACTGTCTAGCTTGTGTAGCGGAATAAGCACTAATAAACTTTAAGGATTTATTTTCACAAACAAACTTTCTTAATGCGAGCTCGGTAGCTGTGTGAACTTGAGGCTCATCATCTACAATCAAAATTTTCCAGCTTTCAGTCGGGGTATCTTGCGATACTTCATCGGCAAAAAACAACTCCTCATCTGAGTTAAATTCTTCCGCAAATAACACTTCTTTAGATGATGTTTCGATTGAAAATCTGTAAATACTCTTGTCCATTGCTGCTCACCTTTTTTGTTACTGATGTTTTGATTTAGGAAACTACGGTTGTGAATCGATTTTGACGGGTAGCTTAATAATAAATTTGGTGCCTGCTCCTACCTCACTTTTACATTCTATTTCACCCCCAAGTTTTTGGGTAACTAAATTGTAGACAATATGCAATCCCAAGCCACTACCACCCTGACCGCGTTTGGTAGTAAAGAATGGCTCGAAAATTTTACTTAAATTTTCTGGGGGAATGCCTTTACCATCATCGGAATATTCAAAGCTAAGTCGATCGCCCTTTTGTTGCCAATCAAAAGCCAGCTTCCCAGTAGCGCCCGGTTCGTAAGCGTGAATCAGAGAGTTCATCAGCAAATTTGTGACAACTTGGGATAATGCACCTGGATAAGAATCTAGGGCCATTTTGGTGTCTCCCTTAATTTCGATCGAATGTTTGCTATTTCTCAATTTTGGTTTTAATTGGATTAAAATTTCATCGAGATAATCTCTGACGATAAAAGTTCGTCGTTCTTCGCTGGAGCGATCGACTGCCACTTCTTTAAAGCTCTGAATCAATGCTGCAGCCTGATTGAGATTAATTAGAAGGGCGTTACTGCTCTGGGTGGCTATATCCAAAAATTCTTCTAGCTCGGAGCGCTTCATTTTGCCACTCTTATAAGTAGAAGCAAATTCTGTGGTATGTTCTGCTAAAGCTGACGCAACGGTGACACCAACGCCGATGGGAGTATTAATTTCGTGGGCGACGCCTGCAACTAATCCTCCCAGCGAGGCCATTTTTTCAGATTCCACTAGCTTACTTTGAGTCGCTTTTAAAGCATCCAGCGTGTTGGATAATTCGTGGGTGCGATCGCCTACTAATTGCTCTAAGTTTTGATTGAACTCCTGCAAGTTATTGTAGAGTTGGGCATTTTCAATGGAAATGGCTATTTGAGCCGATAATAATTTTAGCAGCTCTAGCCTATCTGTAGTAAAGGCCCCTTCTGTCAAGTTATTTTCTAGGTAAAGAATACCTGTTAGCTTGCCTTGGTGCAGCAGAGGAGTGCAGAGAATCGATTTCGGTTGAGTGGCTGCAATATAAGGATCGCGGGTAAATTGTCCCTCTTGGGTGGCGTTATTTAAAACCACATTTTCCTGGGTGCGGATGACGTAGTGGACGATCGCACTTGCCAGTTTTGGCGTTTCCCCAGAATCAGCTTTTGCATTCAGGGGAAGCGATCGTAGCACGCTAACTTCATCCCCCTTAACGGAACCTTCAGCCTCAATCGCCCACTTTCCCGCTTTTTCTAAAATTAAAAATCCTTTTTCAGCGCCAGCATTTTCGATCGCAATTTTCATCAACCTTTCCAGTAACTTACTCAAAACTATTTCACCTGAAATCGCTTGAGAAGCTTTCATGACTGTGGCTAAATCTAGGGTATCTCCTAAATTAGTGCTAGTAGTAGTAGGCACAGTAGTTTTTCGGTTAGCTTTTGTTTGAGTTGTTGTCTTGGCTGATGTTCTAGCTAGGAATTGGGGATATTTCTTTTCTAAATCCTCAACTTTAGCTATAGCGCCCCAGAGTTGGTAGCTATAATGAGCGTTTTGCATATAAGCTTGGGCGATCGTTCCTTTACCCCATGACAGGTAGAATTTAGCAGCTAGTTCGTAAGCTAGGGCTTCTTCATTCATGTACTCGTTTTCTTGCGCCAAGGCAATTGCTCGATCGTACAGTTCAATTGCCTCTAATTTCTCACCTAAAACCCGATGCCGTTCTGCCTCTACTAAATAGAATTTGTGCAAATAATTCATGGGAGCATGATTAGCCCACTTCTGCATTTTTTCTTGGTTAGCTTGTACTCGCTTCAGAATATCCTGTTGTAGCCCATCCGTCGCTAAGTCACTAACAGGCTGTGAAGGAGCAGGGTAAACTGCCAACTGAACTAGAGAATCGTAAAAATAGAAAAACGCAACTGTAAATAGCCCGGAAGCTGCACTTAAGCAACTTTCTATTTGAGCGATATTTTTTAATGCTTCTGGGTAATTTTCCAACAGATAAGAAAGCACCAGTTTGTGTACGTGTAAATAATGAATCCCTAGGTTATTTTTGTTTTGATAATAGAGTTTTAGGTTAGCTTCTTCGTCATATACTTCGCCTTGTAAATGGCAGGGATTATCGGGATTTAATGTCAAATTTAAGACTGCTTGCCAACAAATGTTCTGATAATCAAGGGGGGTTTTCTGGTTGATTTTATTAAGGGCATCTGTAAAATTTTCTATTTCTTTTTCGAGTTGTGTGAGTTGCTTGCCCACAAAATACGAAGCATAGCTGTAGTTGTAGAGAACATAGCCAGCATATTCTAACTCTCCAGTCTCCAGCCCCAGAGCATAATCTGACAGCAAAGCTTCTAAGGTATCCTTAATGGGTTCTTTCCAAGGTTGAATGCTAGTATGCACCAGTGCAGATGTCTTTGCTTGAATTTCTTTGGCATTCAGTTTTGACACGAGACGTAAAGCTAGTTGACCGAACTGATGTCCGCGCTCGATATCTCCCAGTCCGCAAAGCAAAAAACCATATAAGGCATAGGCAAAGGGAGACACAGAAGCGTTGCCATATTGGACGGATAAATCAATCTGTTTGGTAATTATTAAAGGCATTAATGGTGGCAACGCTATGTAGGCCGAAACAAAAATTTTTAACAGAATTCTGATAATTGCTAATTGATGGAAGTCTGCCATTTGAGGGAGATCGATTAAGTCCTCAGTTCGCTTTCCGCTCAAAATAGACGCGGTTTCTGAGAGCGCCTGCTCAATATCAGATGAATTTGGCTCGGCGGGAAACTCTATCCCCAAGAGTGATAAGACTTCGATTCCTGCATTGAGCGATTCTTGTAGCTTGTTTTGCCCGATACAAGCTTGGATCTCGACTTCGTACACCTTCACTTTGTCCAGTAGCGAGGTCGCGCAGTTTTTCACCATTTCAGCCAATCTTTGCATTTGAGCAAAGTCACCACTTAAATATGCCGCCTCTGCTGCTTCAGTATGCAGCGCTAATGTCAATTCGTAATTAGTCTGCCAACTATGTTTTAGTAACCGTCCTAAACCCATCGCTAAATACTCGCTCGCAGCAGCATAAGCGGTTGCTGCTTTGGCTTTTTGACCTGCCGTTAAATTAAGTTTTGCAATTTCAGTTCGTTCGGATTCGTCGCTAACCAGTTCAATTCCTAGATTCAAATGATCGACGATCGCAAATATCTCTTCCGATCGCACCTCTAGCGATGTATTTTGCCACAGCAAGCGACCAATTTGTAAGTGAACTGTTTTTTTATAACTCTCTTCAATCAGAGTATAGGCGGCTTGTTGTACGCGATCGTGCAAAAACTTATAAGTAGTGATTACTAGATGAGAGTGAACGATTTCTTCTTCTGTTACGCCGAGTTCAGAAGTGGCTAAAATTAATCCATCTTGGATGGCTGGCAATAGCTCTTGAAACGTTTCGGCGGTAGATTTTTCGTTGACTATCGAGAGAGTATTTAAGTCAAAACTATTGCCCACACAAGCGGCTAACCGTAAAACCTTCTGAGTGGAATCTGGCATTTTTCTCAATTTACCAACCATCAACTCAACGACGTTATCGGTAATCCCTACGGCTTCAATCTCTGAAATATTCCAATCCCAGTTTCTTTGCTCAGAATTAAAAATCAGGAGGTTTTCTTCATAGAGAGTTCTGAGAAATTGATTAACAAAAAAAGGATTGCCTTGAGTTTTACCGACGACTAACTCAGCTAGGAGGATGACTGAGCCTCTATCCCTACGCACAGTATCAGCTATCAAGTTAGTAATATGTTCGATATCTAAGGGAGTTAAGGTAATGTGGTTAATAGTCGCGCCTTGATTTTGCAGCGCCTCCAGAGTCATGATTAAGGGATGCGTCGGGCTCACTTCGTTATCTCGATAAGCTCCCATTAGAAATAAGTATTTTGTTTCCTCATCTGCCATCATTACTTGCAGCAGTTTCAGAGTAGCGGAGTCAGCCCATTGCAAATCGTCTAGAAAAATGACTAAGGGATGCTCGACTGAACAAAACACCCGGATAAATTTTTGAAATACTAAATTAAAGCGGTTTTGCGCTTCCGTAGCACCTAACTCTTGCACAAGTGGCTGTTTGCCAACAATGAGTTCTACGTCGGGAATGACATCTATAATGATTTGACCGTTATCACCAAAAGCTGCTAAAAGTTTTTCTTTCCAAGTGGTGAGTTGCGTTTCGCTTTCAGTTAAGAGTTGCTTGACTAATGACCCAAAAGCTTTGACAACAGCCGCATAAGGAACATTGCGTTGCAATTGGTCGAATTTCCCGGCAATAAAATAACCGCTTGCCTTTGTAATAGGTTTATAAACTTCTTGCACTAAGGCTGATTTGCCAATGCCAGAGTAACCAGACACTAACATCATTTCCGTTGTGCCATTGCTAACGCGATGGAAGGCTGCTAATAATGTTTCAATTTCTCGTTCTCTACCATAAAGTTTTTGAGGTATTTGAAACTTATCTGTAATATCTTTTTGGGCGATCGCAAAATCAGCAATCGTTCCTTTCGCCTGTAGTTGTTCCAGGCATTCTTCTAAATCGGCGATGATTCCCCAAGCACTTTGGTATCTTTTTTCAGCAGTTTTTTCTAAGAGTTTCATAACAATATCAGAAACCGCTTTAGAAATGTTTATTTGGGGATTTATTTCATGGGGCGGTACTGCTTGTTTAGCAATATGACAGTGCACTAATTCCATTGCATCGTTGTAATCCCAGGGCTGTTGCCCCGTTAGCAGTTCGTAAAAAGTGACTCCTAATGAGTAAAAATCAGTGCGGTAGTCGATCGCTCGGTTCATTCTGCCTGTTTGTTCCGGCGATATGTAGCTCAGAGTGCCTTCTAAAACATTAGGATTTTTTAGGGTAGGATTCTCACGAGTTAAAACAGTAGAGATGCCAAAATCTATGATTTGGACTAGCCCTGTTGTCGAGTTAATAATAATATTGCTGGGGTTGATATCTTTATGAATAATGTTATGTTGATGGATTTGACCTAAAGCTCTCGTTATTTTAATAGCT
This sequence comes from Microcoleus sp. S13_C3, assembly GCF_036700905.1. NCBI lineage: Bacteria > Bacillati > Cyanobacteriota > Cyanophyceae > Oscillatoriales > Microcoleaceae > Microcoleus > Microcoleus sp. S13_C3. Next base: position 13,893 of record NZ_JAUBPT010000063.1, read on the forward strand.
GTTGACAAAAAATCTGCTAAGGTAAGTTTTTTAGAAGCCAACCAGAGCTTAAATGATTCTCCACCACTATCCTCGAAAACGATCACCAAACTGTTCTGGTATCTTTCTAAGCTGTAGGTTTTAGGCACACTTTCTAGGTTAAGATTGCGTGTAATTTCGTATTCCTGCTTGTATCTGACTAACGAAGCTGGCATCGGATAATCTTGCTTGAGAAATTTGAGAATGACTGGTTGGTTGTCTTGCTTTCTCACTCCTCGGTAAACTAAAGAATTGTTACTTTCCTGAATTTGGTTAGTAATCTCGTAGCCGGCTAAGTTAATCATCCTTGCAGCCTCTTTTAATAATTAATACACATTTTTTTAGCGATTCTCAATTTGCAAGTAGATGTATCCTCTCATCTAAAGACTACCCTGCACTTTAAGCAAAACTTAAAAAGTTTAACTAAAAAATATTATTTTTTACATTTCTTCAAAAAAGTACAAATAAATATTTAGGTTAGGAGTCCGATCGCTCCACAGTTTCGTGTAAAATTCGGCAAAACAGAGTGAAGGGGAGCATCTCAATGAAAGCAGCCCTCCGCTAGAAATTGGAGTTAGGAGTCAGGAGTCAGGAGCCAGGAGAAAAGAGTTAGAAGGAAGAAGAAAGAAGTGTTTTTGCAAATATGAGATGCTTCCGAGTGAAGTGCGATCGCCGTGGAGCTTCCTAGGAGATTTGGGTGTTGCATAATTAGAGTATAAATAGGTGGAATCACCATGCAATGAAAGCGAGTGCAAATCAACCCATATCCGTACAAACACTAAGAAAAAAGGAAAACAGAACCACATTTGTGTCCAATGTGGCTGTCAATCGATCGCTGATTATGAGTCCCACGCCTTGTTACAGCAAGACTGTGAAACCGGAATGCCTAAAAATGTAGGTCAATAGTATAGGTTTTCGGGCAATTAACGAATCAAGGTAGTTCATCACACCACCCTAATAACTTCGGTAAGACTGGTGGGAAAACTATTAGGATGTCATAGTTTCGAGACATTTGAGAGGGTTTCCGGTTGCATCTGAGATATTGCACCATTCTCAATTAGGTTTTTAGGAACAGGCTTTTCGGCCTGTTCCACAAAAGATCAATTTTCTTGTGGAACAGGCCGAAAAGCCTGTTGCTGACGCAAGATGCCTGTTCCACAAAAGATAAATTTTCTTGTGGAACAGGCCGAAAAGCCTGTTGCTGACAATGGTGCGCCTCTTTTTCCTTGTTCCTTCAACATCTCCATTACCAAGGATTGCCAATCATGGTAAAGGCTGCCCAATAATAAGGATGCGAAAGCACTCGATCGCCCCGCGCCGCAATTTCTGGAGGCAAAATTAGACCCCCAGAAAGCCCTTCGGCTCGCAACATCCCGTCTTGAATCCGCACGCGCCCCCGCAGCATCTCCAATTGCGCGCGGCGCAAAGCCTCCGCTTTAATCATCAAATTGCCACCGCGTCTGGGGGCCCGCAACTGCCGATAAAACTCAGTCATCAGCCCCAAAGTCCCATCATCGCTGACTTCCCACAAACTCGCTAAAGCGGATCTAGCACCGCTAGCTACCGCCAAACCCGCAAACCCCAACTCCGCCTCTTCGTCGCCCAAAGCGGTACTGCACGCGCTTAAAACTAACAGATTCACCGGGGGTTCATTCCACCGCAACTGTGCCATTTGATCGAGGCGTAATTTAGTATCCCACAACTGAATGTAAGAATTTTTCGGTTCCCCAGGCAGGAATTCGCTGTGAGTTGCTAAGTGAATGATTCCAAAAGGCTGATTTGCCCGCTGAGCTTGCAAATTTCCGAGAGTAAAATCTTGATTCAAAAATAATTTTCCTTCACTTGGCGGCGCGATCGACTCTAACTCCACCGGTACCGCTGGTAATGGCGCTTTATCTTCAAATACCGACGCCCCCATCGCCAACACTTCATCATCCGCAATATTGTCGTAGCGAATATCAGTCAAACTCAGACTCGGCATCACGCTAAGACTGTATTGCTCAACTAAAAATTGTTTGCCATTGTGAAGAGCAGCAAAGGGCACACTCCGTAAACCTGCTGCCGGAATTACAATTAAATTGTCAATATTTAAAGCAGCCAATTCTGCGGCAACTGGTGCAATTAACCAGCGATAAAGTTTTTGAGCAGAATCCAAATAACTAATGCTGCTTCTTCTTCTGGGATTAGTTATTTCGGTTTGCAGGGCGTCCGCCAATTGCAACACCTGCCACCGCGTTGTCGCCGGAACTAAAACGCGCATCGGTTGAGCGTTAGCTGTGACTAACACTAATTCTAAATGCTCCCCGTTAGGAACATCGGGAATTTCTTGGCTCTGTGGCGACAACCTCTGGGCCAACTTATCTTCTAAGGGGCGATGGGGCCCGGAGGTGAGGTTTTTTCTCACAGGCAATAGATTAGATAAATCCCGACTTGCCACCAGCACTGAACCATTTTCTTTGGCTGCATCTGCATCCGATCTGCTGAGCCAATTCATATAAATAATTGCAGATTTTGTCCCGGTAATTTGTTCGTTTTTGCGAAGAGTTTCGTAAATCACCGATAGATTAGTAATCGGCTTTCTTGGGGGCAAGTCCAGATATTTTTCGTACTCGCGAGTAAAGGTTTGTTCAAATTCTAAAACTCCCGAACCTGCCCCATCTAATCTGCGAGAAGGAGCGAAAATATCCTGGCTCATTGAGGAATTTCTGTCTCGATTGGGCGATCGCAATTCTACTTGCAAAGATGCCGGAAATGACTGATCCGGATCGGGATTTACGGACTCTAGAGGCGGTTCGGGAATTGGTTCGGGAATTGGTGCGGGAATTGGTGCGGGAATTGGTTCGGGAATTGGTGCGGGAATTGGTTCGGGAATTGGTTCGGGAATTGGTTCGGGAATTGGTGCAGGAGTAGAGGGCGCGGCCGGTGTAATTAGGGAAATCTGATTTGGTAAACTTCCTTGGGTGTAACTTTGTCCAAAAGAAAAAGTCGGCAAAATGGCGTTTCCCGCGCCAGCATTAATGCTTCCCAGGGTTCCATTGTCGATCGCGCCGCCAACTACAAACGGTCGATCGCTATTGCCTCCGTGGCGAATTGCGATCGCCCCCGCCCCCGCACCTCCGGTAGTAGAAATACTGGAAATATTGCCCGATATATCATCGTTGAAAACATTGTTCGATCGAAACAAACCGAGGGTTCTCACATCAACGCTGCCGCCAGTACCACCAGTGCCGCCTCTAGCGTTGATAAAGCCCAACTGAATGTCACCAGTCGCGCTCAGGGAAACGCCCCCGCCGTTGCCGTTTGAAGTGCCGCTGGAGTTGATATCTAGAGCCGAAATCCCCGCCTTTGAGGTGAGAGCAATATTTCCGCCGATCGCCCCCGAAGCGTTCAAAGCTCCCGCAGTTAAAGGGCCAGCATTGGTTTGGAGAGCGATCGCGCCTCCTGTGCCCGCCGATGACGAGTCGATCGCACCTGCAGCAACAGTATTTCCCTCAACCCGAATCCTCCCACCGTTCGAGGTAATATTGCCAGTCCGAACATCCCCGCTTCCTTGCAGATTCACGCTGCCACCATCCGTCCTTAAATTACCCTCTAAGAGGACATTTTCTGCCTTGATATCGGCTCCCAAAGCGGCCGTGCTGTCCCCCCCGAAGCGAGCGGAATCGCGGGCGTTAATGCTCAAACTGCGCGCTGCAATTGTGGAAGCAGCCGTCACGCTAGCAGCGTCAGCCGAAAGCTGGCCCAACCTCTGAGTTTGACCGACTCTGCCGTCAAAAGTAATGTGGCCGCCAGCGCGCAGGGTCAAATTATTAGCCCGGCCCGGCGTGCTGTCGAGGGTATTGGCAAAAGTGATATTGCCGGTAGTGGCGGCTAGGGCGGCGGTGCGATCGACTGTAACGTTACTATTGAAAGTCATGTCGCCAGATGTCGCCATATTGCCCGATACCTGGGTACTGCGGGCGTTGACAGTTAAACTCGCCAGCGGTGCAGCTTGACCGACTTTAGCGCCGAACAGCACTCGCCCAGCGTCTAGTCTCAGGGCGCGAGATCCGTCTAGGCTACCGGAGAACAGAATGTTTCCGGTAGCTTCCGTGCTCAAAGCTACGTCAGCATTGAGGGATGCGTTTCCTGTAAAAGTGAGATCGCCGCCGGATGTCGCAATGTTGGCGTTGAGATCAGTTTGAGGCGCGTCGAGAGTCAAGCTAGCGCTGCCGCTTGTATTCAGGGGATTGTCGATTGCGATCGAGCTGCCTTGAAGTATCAGCGGGCTGTTGAAGGTAATGGGTGCGACGATCGCGATCGACGAGCTGCTACCGTTTTCGCGCCCGATCGCGATCGAGTCGAAACCCCCCGCCAAAGCGCCGAGATCCGTTGCCGTCAAGTCTAAAAGGCCCAAAATATCGCCGGTGCCACCGATTTGAATTCGTCGGTTGTCGTTGGGCTGCAAGCGAATTGTTCCCCCCGCACTGCTGACAGAATTGCTGCCGCCTCTGAAGTCAATGCCGTTACCAGTGAGAGCGATATTGCCGCTGTTAGCATTGAGTCCGCCCAGAGAGATGCTGCTGGCAAAAATGTTGATGTTGCCACCTTGAGTCTCGATTAAATCGTTGGAGTCATTGACCAAAAACACTCCGCCCGCTCTAAATGTTACCGTGTCTCCCGTTCTCGCTTGCAGGGAAAGTTTGTTATCGGGCAAGTCTTGGAGGGTGATGTAGCCTGGGGTATCTAAAACCACGTTGCTGCCGGCTGTCATCTGTTCCAACTGCACTTCTGAGATCGATGTTTCAGTGGGTTCGGGTTCCGATTCCAGTTCCCCGCCAGTCGAACCCCCGCTGCTGGAGCCGTTACCGCTGACGATCGTAATATTTGCCGGATCGAGCCACAGATTGCCGATCGCACCGTTAGTCGCGCGGGTATCGACCTCTCCTTGGAAAGTTAAAGCATTTTTGCCGGAAACTTCTACTCTGCCGCCGTTACCTGCGGCAGTGCCCCCGCGAGCAGTAATATTGCCCAAGAAGCGAGTTATATTGTCTGACCAAATTACCGCAGTGCCGCCATTGCCGCGGTCGATCGCGTTTGCTGCGATCGTAGAATCAGGACTAACATAAGTTACCTGGGCGTTTGGCACTGGTTCCATCCCCCGGAAACCGCCTCCGACGCGCACAGTACCTCCGCCGTCAGTGCCGGAAGCATCGATATTTGCGCCGAAGAGTCCGACTTTTTCCCCTAAAATATTGACTGTGCCGCCAGCATTTCCAGAAGGGCCAAATACATTTACAGAACCGGAGACGATCGCACTTCCGGCAACTGCGGGCACAGTTTGGCCGCCAGTCAGTACCAATTGACCTTGTTCGTTAGTGGTTAAACCTGTGGCTGACACTACGCCGGAGCCCGTCAGCAACTGAGGCAAAGAAACCGGGGCGATCGCCGATTGTTCTGACTGCAAAGACGGAGTAATTTCTAAACTCAATAAATTGCCGGTTTGACTGATGCGGACTGCATTTTGTCCCGGAACTGCAGCCACAGTAATTTGACCGTTGGGAGCGGATAATTGTCCTGTATTAATAACTGTGCCACCGAGCAAAGTTAAACTTTGCCCGCTGCCAACTGCCAAGTTGCCGGCATTGACAATTGCACCGAGTTGTGAATTATTAAAATTAAATTGATTGGGATTTCCCAGTAAAGCTTTGTAATTATTAATTCCCGCCGAATTGAACCAGCGATCGCCGAAACCAATACCTGTAGCAGTTGTCGCGGAAAAAGACCCCGGCACGTTTAATCTCGCATTTTGACCGAAGACAATTCCCGCCGGATTCATTAAGAATAAATTTGAATTGCCGCCGGTTACAGAAATCAGACCGTTAATGATGGAAACATTGTTGCCGGAAATCCGCCCTAAAATATTTTGAATATTTGGATTAGTTAGAAAATTAGCGATTTGACCTTCGCTGAGATTAAATTGGCTGAAGCTGTGAAACAGATTTGCGCCGTTTCCTGACAGTTGGCCGCCACTAATGTCTGTGCGGTTTTGCTCGGAGTTAACAACAGTATTAGTGCCGTCATTTGCAGGAACGACAGATTGCGATCGCACTGCTAGCGGTAGCAGCCAAAAACCTAATGTCAAAATTAGAGCAGAACGAAAATAGGTCATTAGTCAGTTGTCAGTTGTCAGTTGTCAGTTGTCAATAGTCATTACTCAATAGTCATTAGTTAGTGGTTATTTTTCTTATATTTGTTGTTATTTGTTGGTTCCAATGACCAATGCCCCATGCCCCATGCCCCATGCCCCATGCCCCATGCCCCATGCCCCATTCTAATCTCTTATCGTTTTGATTTTTTTTGAGCGGTAATGTTCCGCCAAAGTGCCAATAAAGTTAAAAAGGTCGATCGAACACTGCCACCGCCGGGGATCGATCGCACTCCACAACCACCGGTTGCCAGAATGTGGGAAATACAATGCAGATTTTATATTGATCTGTAACGAGTGTATTGACAAAATCCCCCCAGAGTCCTAGGATTGGAGCACTGATTGGGTGGGAAAGTAAAAACCCACACAATAACTGGCTCCTCTAATAAAGTTAAAAGCAAAATATTGATGCTTTTAGAGACCAACCATGCAAACTCAAACTTCCTCATTTCTAACTGAACAAATAGTAGAGCAGATATTTTCGTCAGGCGAACTGACTCGCGATGACAGACAGCGAATTCAGTCAATGCTCTTAAATGAGTCTATCGCCGAAAATGAATTGAGCTTAATTGAAAGAGTCATGGAAGGCGTAGTCAAGGGAATACTTGACGTGCTCGATTAGTTTAGAAATGGCGCTAACCTATCTAAATGTAGGGTGCGCCGGGCCGCGCACCTTACCCTAATTTTAAATATAGCAATCGCCAAGACGGTTAGGACATTCTTAATCGCTGAAACCCTAGCTATTACTGCTTTTTCCTTCTTCCTTCTTCCTTCTTCCTTCTTCCTTCTTCCTTCTTCCTTCTTCCTTCTTCCTTCTTCTATAAAATCGAAAATTCTGTCACCGTTCTAAAAATCATCATCGGGGCCCTCATCCGGGCCCTCATCCGAACTCTGATCGCGACGCACAAGTTCAGAAGGAGGCCTATCGTTACTCCAGGCCCACCACACGGAATCGCACTGGCAGCGGTAAAATTCTTGCCACTTGCGGCGGTTGAACTCGGTGTATACTGGCGATCGGCGATTAATCCAGACCTCAGTGGCATCCGTGCAACTAGCGCCACACTTGGGGCAGCAAAACTCATTAGCGTGAACCGCCGTCGCAGTCCATTCAGGAGGATGTGGAGCAAAAGCTTCCATGTGTTAGAGTTTCTATCTAAACTGCTGGTAATTACGGCAAATCAAGGGTTGCGAAAGATCCGCAGAGTTCGGAATGACCTAAGCAATGACATAAGTACGCTGTTGAGTGCGTAATTTATCGGCCCGTTATTTTTTTAGCATTTGCCGTCAGATGAATAGTATAACTGATGTGGTGCAAACCGTCGATCGGCATTCTTAAGTATTTCAAGGACTAGGCTCATGTCTATCTACAATCTTATCTCGTTTCTGGGCATTTTTGGCTTATGTGCGATCGCCTGGATTTTTTCAGAAAACCGACAGTCCAAGTATATTCCCTGGCGCGTCATCATCTGGGGCATTGGTCTACAATTAGTCTTAGGATTTTTAGTATTCCTGTTCCCCCCAACTCGCATCGCCCTAGAGTGGTTTACAGGCTTACTGGATGGAGTATTCACCGCTGCTGACGCTGGAGCGAGGTTTGTATTCGGTAAAAACATTGTTCCAATACCCGGTCAAGACCCCCCAGTTAATTTAGGATATATTTTTGCCTTTAGAGCTTTACCGACAGTCATCTTTTTTTCTGGCCTCATGGCGTTGTTATACAACATCGGCGTGATTCAAATTATCACCGAAGTTTTTGCCAAAATCTTTTATATGACAATGCGGTTGAGCGGCGCCGAAGCCCTCAGCGGCGCTGCTAATATTTTCGTAGGAATTGAAGCGGCAATTGTCGTCAAGCCTTATTTGCCGAAAATGACTCGTTCGGAACTTTGTGCAATCCTCTCTTGCTGTTTCGGGACTGCCGCTTCTTCAACTTTAGCAATTTACGTCAGTTTTCTCAAGCCAGTTTTTCCAAATATTTTAGGTCATTTAGTTTCCGCCTCAATTATCGCCATTCCCGCTTGTTTTGTCCTCTCCAAAATATTAGTACCAGAAACAGACAAACCCCTGACAATGGGTGGCATTCCCAAGGAAGAACGGAAGCCTAAAGGCCGCGAGTTTGTGGGCAAAGAAATTTCGGACATGGATCGCGAAGAATTCAAACAAGAGACTGTTGGGGGAGAACCCATCGAACGAGTCAGCCCTCTCGATGCAGCGATTATTGGTGCATTGGACGGTGTAAAAATGGCTGTGGCCATTGCCGCTGTTTTGATTTTAATCTTAGGCTTAGTTTCGTTAATTAATCAATTCTTTGGTTGGCTGGCAATTTTGCCCGGCCCCATTGGTGGTTTTTTCAAAGTTGTCACCTTAGCCAACATTATGGGATTTTTATTTTATCCCCTGACGCTATTAACAGGAGTCTCCATTGACGACTCTTGGCAAGCATCAGTAATTATCGGTCGCAGGCTATTAGAAACAGCCATTCCGCCCTATCAAAGTTTAGCAGAAGCATCGGCAAAAGGACTGGTGAGCGATCGTACAGTTTTAATTGTCAGTTACGCCCTTTCCGGCTTTGCTCACTTAGCCTCCGTCGGCATATTTGTCGGCGGCACAATCGCCCTAATTCCATCCCGCCGTAAAGACATTTCCGAACTCGGTTGGAAAGCATTATTTGTCGGCACCTTAGCGACAATGATGATCGCTTGCATCGCCGGCACCTTCGACACCGGAGACGCCAGCATTTTAGGCGCTAAAACAGCCCCTCCGACCCCGTTAACAGCCCCTGATTCTCCAAAACCGCTGCCATCCCCAGCCGCGAATTCAAAGCCCTCAGTTGCCCCAGCAATTGCCAGTCCGAAGCCTTCGGCTAACACCGAAAAAGCGTCTCCCAGAGCTCAAGAATCTCCCTCTCCCGCATCCAAGAAAAACCCTTAATTATATTCTATTGACTTGTAGGGGCGGGTTTTTCCAACAATATTTAACTCCCGTTAAAAATCTACATAAACCCGCCCGCACACAACCAATAACCTACATCAACTTTGCTTTCGATAAAACAAGTTAGGAACGGACTCTGACCCAAGAAACCGGGTTTTTCACCAAATCTGTGGCTGTAACGCATCTTCTCAGCAAAAAACCCGGTTTCTGGCTACCCGTGCATCAGTCCTAAGATTGTCAATTATCGACAAATATTGTAGGTAAAACTAGCCCTTGGGTGGGGGCGGGTTTACGAGATTGTAGGTTTTAGGCAATTATTGTAGGTAAAACCCGCCCCTACGAGGCCGTGACCGATATTATTGTTTTTTATCCAGATGTAATTACCAATTATCAATTACCCTAAAATTTATGAATCCCGAACCCGAAATTCGCCGTCTGTTAGATGTGATGCCCGCTTCCGGCCGCATGATGTGTAAAATTATTAATAAGCCACAACAATCAACGGTAATTGACTGCGATTTTCCTTTGCCTTGGAATCAATCTCGCCCGATTTATATTAATTTTGATTTGTGGCGGCTGCTATCTAAGCCGCAGCGGGATTTACTGCTATTGCGGAATGTAAGTTTTCTGTGCAATTTTAAGTGGTTTAAACCGGATATTTATCAAGGTGCGGCTCTGGCGGGAATTGTCGGGACTGTTGTAGAATTGTTGCAGGGAGATGCGATCGGCACTGCGATCGCGGGCGGTTTGACGGGACTCGCCATGACTCGAATTTGGCGCGACAACCGCAGTTCCCAAGTAGAGTTAGATGCTGACGAGGGGGCGATTAGAGTAGCGGGAAGGCGCGGTTACAACGAAGCGGAAGCGGCCGGACATTTGCTTGGGGCGATCGAGGCTGTGGCGCAAATTGAAGGGCGCAGTTTGGATTTTAACGAATTGATTCGGTGTCAAAACTTAAGGGCGATATCGGGTATTTCGGCGGTGGGCGTACCCGATAGTGTGAGGAAAGAGTAATGCGATCGCAAATTATAACCATTCATCTCTGTACAGACAAACTAACAAGTTGCTTGAGAACCCGCATAGCTTCATTTAAGCCATTATTGCGACTATTGCAAATACTAAATAAATCTGACAGCGCATATTGATTTATTTCCCCGCGCAGCAGCTTCAGGAAAATATATTCTTCGCCGTTAGTTATCATCCCAAAAGTAGAGTTTTCGGGGTAAGGATTTCCCATCATGTATGCTAAAATCTGGGGAATAGCCCGCGAAACACTGAAACCATATTCTTTACTTTCAATTACCACTATCCAAAATTGATTTTGAATGACTAAAGCATCAATTTGTGTAGACGCGGTTGCAACCGCCGATTCATAAACAGAATAACTTATTCTTCTGCTCGCTCGACCGCCAGCTTCGCATACTTCAAATTATTTTGATATTCTACAATCTTTTGCTGGCTAATTTTGTATTTAGGACTATTAGCAGGTATTTTTTTCATCCCAGCAATTGCTTGTGCCCAGGCAACAATCACCTGTTGCCACTGTTGTTTTGTTGTGGCAGTTTGAGTTAAAGAAGCTGCACGAGTTGCTTGATTTACTGCTTGCCGAAAATCATTGTCAGCATTGGTTGGAGTTGCTGGCGGAGTTACTTTTGGATTCGCTGGTAAATTTGTCGGCGGAGTAGTTTTGCTGGGAGTGGGATTCGCAGGTAAGTTTGTCGGTGGAGTAGTTTTGTTGGGAATTGGAGACGGAGTTGCTGTTGGATTCGCGGGTAAATTTGTCGGCGGATTAGTTTGTGAAACAGCAGGCCCAGTAGCAGGTAAATTAGCTGACGGAGTTTGTAGTGATGCCCCGGCAGTTGCTGGCTTGAGTGCGATTAGCATCTCATACCTCTGCGTCGATTTATCTACTTCTGCAGTTGTCATGGCTATGCCGCGTACAGAATTAAGAGCCGCGATCGTCCGATCGAATTCTGCTATATTTTCTTTGGGTACAGATGACTCGATGAAATTTTTAGATGCAGCAGAATTGACCAGGGTCAGAATTTGTTCAAAATTGAAATAACCGTAGCCGCTGTTAGGCTTTGGTAAAGAACTCGTAATTGTTTGAAAGTTTTCGCTTTGTGCTAAAGTTGGATTTGATGTAGCTGCGATCGCTGGTAATGTTTTGGCATTCCCTACAGCGATAAATACTGAATTTGCATCTAACCAACCGTGTCCCAATACAAAGTCTTGACTGGGCACTTGCCATTCAGTTATAGCTCGATCGGCAATCTGTTTTTCAGATAGGGCTATACCATTACCTCGGACAAGCACATTCAATTTAGCAAACGTGCTTTTAGCTGCTTCAGGATTGCTGGTTTGAATTACTATTTTTACCCCGATCGCACTTTCTAAAGATACGTCTGGCAGTGAAATTACTCCGAATCCGTATTCTCCATCCATCCAGCCAAAAATATCTTTATCTAAATCGAGATTTAATGCTGCTAAATTTCCTCTAAATTGAGTAAGTCCCTGGCTGAATTCTGGAATATTTTGTGTTTGGCTGACAAAATTACCCCAATTATTATTGATGCCTTTACCCGTAAATAAAGCAACTGTTTGCTGGGTAAAATAACTAATTATTTTTTCAGTTGCGGGCTGAAAGTTGGTTTGAGTGGTGGCATTCGGCTGTAAATTGGCAACAGTATTAATCCGAATCCCAGCATCATCAATGCCAATACCGCCGCTTAAAGACTTTATCGGATATAGTTCGGCTCGATCGAGCAGTGGTGCGTTTTGAGCTTGAGGAGCATTTGCGACACTCTCCTTTATCAAGGCTAAACTATCAAAAATATAAAATTGAGCTACTGGATTGTCAATTTTTAAATCGCTTGATAATACTTTGGCAACTTCTGGCTTGCTTGCTAAAGATGGTTGTCCTTTGTAGATATCAATAGATTTTTGGACATTTGGCTCCTTGTCACTGCAAACAAGATAACGCTTCACGATCGCGCAGTAGCTTTTATCGCCTTTGTTAGTAGTAGACTCCAGTATTTTAAATCCTTTGTAATCAATCTCTTTAAATTTTTCGTCAGGATTAATCTTGCTGAGCTTTTGATTTAATTGCCACATACTCAGCTTATTTTTAATCGTAATTACCCCGATAAATTCAGGAGTAGGCGATTGCTGTCCTTGGGTTTTAGCTGATGGTAATGCAGCCCAGACAACAGTACCCAGCCAAGGTTTGATATCTCGCTCGTAATTCAGTTGAGGACTTTCCTTAGCAAATTCTTTCTCAAACTCTTTCCAAGCTCGATCGAAAAGTTCCCTAGCTTCTGGTGTGCCAAATTTCTGTAACTTTGACCAAGACTGAGGGTTGAGATCGATCGTGCCGCCCACTAAAGCGTCACTCGGAATCAGTTTAGCATTATCTAGGGGTTTACTATCAGCTCCTAAATAACCATCCGAGTACAGATATGTTGCCGCGCCGCCGATCGCAAGTAAACTCAAAACAGCAACGGTGGTTTTAGCGAATTTGCCAGCCATAATGTTTTTTAAATAAAGATTGTTTGAGACGATATTAACTTCCAACTGTTTGTAGTGCGGACTTGGTGTCCGTAATTTCGGAGCGGACACCAAGTCCGTACTGCGAACTAATTTTTGAGAAACTAATTTTTTGACTGTCGATCGAGCGGACATTGCATAATACAATATTGTAGCTTTCTAATTGTGGAGCGTCAAGAGCGGCAATCTAGCGGCAACAATTCTTATTAGGTTGTTTGAAAACCATGAATTTGGAACTGAATTGTTTGTATAAAGTTACGATCGATCTATCCCCCTATGACTCCTCCTCATCTACTCGCCGACTGAGATAATCCGGCAAGTCATCAAAACATACTCCCACCAAACGGCAAAAATCCCTCATTTGCCGAACAGTCATCGTAGGTTCGTCTCCCTTTTCCCATCGCCGCACCGACGAAGTAGGGACACGGCAGTGCCGTGTACTGGTGCGAAAACTTAAATTAATTGAGCTGAATTGTTTGTTTTTGGCATTGTCTAACGTTTATTTATGATTGTTATTGCTTTTGATTAGCCTATTTAACCGCCTATTTTAAGCGCTTATTTTGAACCTTTAACTAATGGAATTAAATTATGTAATAACTCAATCTAAAAGTGGATTTTAGAGCTAACATAGCGTTATTGCCAACACGATATAGTTTCCGATGTCTCTTGAGGCAATCGAGGAAAAATCATCAACTAGGACGCATCTTTATTGAAGTAGCGCGATGTTCGATCGCGCTCACAATAAAGTGCAACTCAGTCACTTTTCTATGGGCAAACATACCCAATTTACAATACAGCCATGAACAACCCAGAAACTGCGAATGCCTGGATTATTTACCGACTGCTGCCCAACTTTCAGCGCTTACCCGTCGCCCAATTTCGCAGCCGCAGCGAAGCAGAATCTTCCCTGAAAGTCATCCGGCAAATGCTACCCAATACCGAATTAATACTTGCTTTCGAGGTTGGGCCAGAAAATCCAACTACCGAACTCAATCAGCCCCCTGCTAAAGAACCAAACTTGCAAACTTCAGTTAACCGAGAACTCTTGAAACTTTTCATTATCAGTTCTCGTCCTGTTGTTTCCCGCGTCATTCATTCTTTTCACCGCGATAATTTTGCCTGCGTTTCTGACTGGAGTCCGCTTGTCCCAACTCAAAATCCAGGTGAAGTGATGAGCGTCTTAATTAAACATTTGGCCGCTGACTCTTAGCGTTTGATTGAACAGTCTCGATCGTATTTATAGCGGTAAGGTGCGCCCAGCGCACCCTACATCTACATCAGCGGGGTGATGCTTATTGGTAATAGCTTTAGCAATGTCCGTTTATTGATATCATGTCCGGTCGATTACCCTGATTCCTGTAGGGGCGGGTTCACAAATAATATTTGCCAAAAACGGACAATCTCACAAACCCGCCCCGGCAATTGTATTATGGGCGATCGATCGGACATGATATGAGTCCTAAATTTATCGATCAATCTCCCTAATCGATCGGACTGTCGTTGCGGGCGATCGCCAAATCAGGAACAATGATAAACTTGATATTCATACCCATCCACCGCAGGCAAATCGCGCGATTCAACCTGACACTTTTGTGCTTCTAGATTGACAGGTGCGCGAAAATTAACCAACCACAAATCTAGCGGGCGTTCTAATTGACTGAGTGTTTTGTCAAGTGTCCCTGCCGCTATTTCCGGCCCATCCCTTCTCTGATTAGCCAAAAGAAACAGCGGAGAATCAAAGGCTTTAACTTCTTCTTTCTTCCTAACATCCGTTACATCCGTTACATCCGCTACAAAATCCGTTGCCGAACTTCTTTCCCATTCCCACCCTATCCCCATCAACTCTCCTATTTCTACATGAGTCTTTTGAGTAGTAGCAATTAACACGGGAACTTTCGAGACTTCGCGGATAATCGGAATTAAAAGGTCGGGTTTGTAATATTTGCGATAGCCGAGATTGGAATTTACTGTGACACCGCTAAAAAAACCCATTACTAAAATTAGCACCACTGCTTTTTTGCCCGGAACTTCGATCGCCCGAAAATTAAACCATTGACTTTTGGCTGTAGGTGTGTTAAAAATAACCGCCAAGGTTGCTCCTAAAAGCAATATCACCCCCGGAAAGTAGACGAAATTGTATCGTGCGCCGCGAGTTAGGTCAATCCCCAGAATATATGCAAAGCTGAAAAATAGGAAAATTGCTCCTAGCACAAATCCGCCGAAAATAACAGTACCTAAACGATAATCTGGCGTTTTTAAGGAATTGTTAAAAGCGCCTCGCAGCAGGGGAAGCACCAATATAAAAAATATTGTCATTACGATCGCCGATACAACTACTACTGCCAAATTTGGCGATTCCACGGGCAGCAGAGACATGACTGTGATCCATCCAGCTAAAGCTTGAAAAATCGGATCGATCCAATCTAAAAATGTGCGATCGCCACTGACTATCCAATTAGTTAGTTCGCTGCCGTATTTATTGGACAAAAATACCGGCAACCAAACTAAACCGCCAGCTAAAGTACCTATCGCTACTGCGAAAAACCGCCAGAGGATTGGAAATTGCCAAATATTAGGCTGCTGGCTGTTGGAACTTGGCAACTTTCCATTAAACTGCTGCCAGATTACAGCAATTAATGCTATTGCTTCCGCACACAAAGTCAGTGCAAAAAAGTAGTGAACAGCAATTCCCAAACAGTTAACAACTACCCAAAGCAGCACCGCCCAAATAGGCAGGTTAGCGCGCTCTTGCAGCTTTTTTGCAGCTAATACGAGGCAAAAAAGAGAGGCAATAACTAATAAGATTCCTAAAGTGTAATGGCGAGCTTCTTGAGCGAGATATATGCCGTAGGGAGAAACTGCCATCATCGCGGCCGCACATTGACCGACTAAACGAGAACTAAAAGCAAATTTGCCCAAAAAGTAGATAGCGGGAACTGAAATCACGCCCAATAATGCAGCAAGAGCTCGCCCAATCCACACTAAACTATCCTCGGTCGGCTCAAACAGTCGCATCCACCAGTGGGCGAGCATAAAATACACTGGTGGATGGTTGCTTTCTAGCAGCAAATGGTTGAGGACATCTGCAATGCCAGCAGCGGGATTGAATTGTAGCGGTTGTAATAATGTAGAAAGATCGATCGCGCGATCGAGATGCACCCCTCGAAAACTGTTGCCCAAGCTAAAAACTAGAGTCGAAAACTCGTCTGTCCACAGCGGTTTAGAGTTTAAATTGGCAAATCGCAAAATAAAGGCGATCGCCGTCCACAGTAATAGCAACAACAGTTGTTTGTTCTTTATCATTAATTCAGTCATTCAAAGGCATAGGGAAGAAGAGTCATTAGTCATTAGTCATTAGCCATCAGTCATTTTATCAACGATCCATTACTAATTACCAATTACCAATTACCAATTACCCATTATCAATTACCTATCTACTTCCGTTACCCGCCAGCTCAACTTCATATTAATCCAGAAATTCCACAGAGTCACAGCCGCGATCGCAATTAAATTAGCCAAATATTCATTCATCCCAAAAACATTAAACAGCAAATTAACCAGCAGCACATTCAAAATCAAACCCATCAAGCAAATGGTATTAAATTTCAACAGCCGTTTCAATCGCTGGCGCTTTCCTGGCTGCCGCTTAGAAATCTCCCCAAAAGTCCACAAATCATTCCACAAAAAGTTACTGATAATTGCCAATTCAGCAGCAACGATCAGACTGCGAGTCAGCTCCCAATTGAGGATATCCCGCAGCACGTACAAAACCCCCATATTCACAAACACGCCGCTGAAACCCACGATGCCAAACCGCAGAAACTTGCCCATCGGCCAGCGGGCAAACCGCAACCGAAGCAAATGTCGCAAATACTCAATATACTGTTTCCAGGTAACTTTGCTCTCGCCTTCTTGCCGCTCCTGAAACACGTAACCAACTTCTCCAATCCAGCGGATGTCGCCCCTGCCGAGAACTTCAATCAAAATTTTGTAACCAGCAGGATTCATGGTTTTGCCTGCTATGCAACTCCGGCGCACCATAAAATAGCCACTCATCGGATCGGAAACTCGGCCCACCACTCCCGGCAGGATCACCAACCCCACGGTTTGAGCGCCACGCGATAAAAATCGCCTGACAACGCTCCAGTCGCTCACCCCGCCCTCGGCCACGTGACGGCTGGCAGCGGCCAAATCGGCTCCCCGCTGAATTTCTGCTAAAAGCTGCAACAGCGTCTCCGGGGGATGCTGCAAGTCGGCATCGATGACGCCCAAAACCTCGCCCCGAGCGGCCTGCCACCCGCGAATCACCGCTGTGGAAAGTCCCCGCTCGTCTTCGCGGCGCATCACCCGCAATTGCGGATATTCCGGTGTCAGGGACAGGGCGACTTCCCATGTGCGATCGGGGCTGTTGTCATCGACTACAATTAATTCGTAGTTGCCGGGAATACTGCCATCAAGCAAGTGGCTCAATTTTTCCACAATACTCTTGACATTCTTGCACTCATTGTAGGTGGGAATGACCAGGGAAAAATAAATTGGCGGTGTGCCTGCGTCTGTAAAAGTTGAATTGAAAGTCTGTACAGCAGGAATTTGCAAAGGCCCAGACGGCACTGGCAAGAGGTGATTGGCTTGGTTTATGCCCATAATTTCAGTTCCCAGAAAGTAAAGGATGGTTTTGTAAGACTTGAGATTTTAGAATATCGTTCCTCCATAATTGATTAGTTAAAATATAAAAACGCCTTAATTCCAGGCAGCAATTCAGTAGCTTAGCTAACAAAAAAACTGTGGATGCAATTCTCGATCGAGCTTTACAAGGTTATAACATCTCTACAGCAGAGGCATTGGTTCTTTTGCAGCAAAGAGATCCCGATGCGCGAGCTTCTATTCAAGCAACCGCTGATTTGCTCCGCCGCCGACAATCAGGGGATACCGTCACCTACGTTATCAACCGCAATATTAATTTCACCAATATTTGCGAGCAGCATTGCAGTTTTTGTGCATTCCGCCGCGACAACGGAGATGAGGGCGCTTTTTGGTTAGATGCAGCTCAAATTCAGGAAAAGGCAACTGATGCAGTGCAGCGGGGTGCGACGGAAATTTGTATGCAGGGCGGCTTAAATCTTCAAGCTAAGCTCAACGGCGCATTTTTACCTTATTATCTGCAATTGGTGAAAACTATTAAGGATAAGTTTCCTCAGTTGCATTTGCACGCTTTTTCGCCCCAAGAAATAGAATTTATTGCCAGAGGAGATAATCTTAGTTTCAGCTATGTAATTTCGGCTTTGCAGGATGCGGGAGTTGGTTCGATGCCGGGAACCGCTGCGGAAGTTCTCGACGATTCTGTGCGACGGGTGATTTGCCCGGAAAAACTAAATTCGGCAACTTGGCTGGAAATTGTGGGAACATCTCACAGTCTGGGTTTGCCGACAACCAGTACGATGCTTTGCGGGCATATTGAGACAGCCGAACAGCAGGTTTTGCATTTAGAAAAAGTGCGATCGCTCCAACAAACTGCGATCGACCAAAACTATCGGGCACGCATCACAGAATTTATTTTACTACCATTTGTCGGACAGCAAGCACCGGCTCCTTTGCGGAGTCGAGTCGGCCGCGACCAACCAATTTTAGCAGATACATTGTTACTCACCGCAGTATCGAGAATCTTCTTAGGCAATTTAATTTCCAATCACCAGCCGAGTTGGGTAAAATTAGGTTTAGATGGAGCTACTGAAGCGCTGAAATGGGGCTGCAACGACCTCGGCGGTACATTGATGGAAGAGCATATTACAACGATGGCCGGTGCGGTGGGTGGCAGTTGTCAGTCTGTAGAAGATTTGCAAAATGCGATTAGTTCTTTGGGGCGGAGTTATCAGCAAAGAGATACAATTTATCGACCTTTAGGGGTTGACAATTTGGTAGTAAGTGTGTAATTTTTTGGATAGGAAGTGCGAAGTGCGTAACCTGTTCTACGAGTTTAGCCGTTAGCGAAGCCCTCGGAGAGGATCGCACTTTCAAATTCTTCTAGCGCTTGCAAATTTCCAACCTGCCAAGCACGTTCCACTGTAGCAGGAATCAGTTGGGCGATCGCGATTTCTGGAAAATTCGGACTCATATCGGATTCTACATACTCTCCATCTTGCAGCAAATAAATGCGAAGTCGGCCGCTGTCGTAAACCCATACTTCTGGAACTCCAATAATTTTATAGGCATCGATCTTAGTTTTAGAAGTAACATCCGTCTCAATTGCTAAATCGGGCGGCGGATCGTCCGGTAAAAGTCGGCGGCGGCCAATCATCCGTTGATAATTTAAAATATAAAAGCAAGCATCAGGTTCAACTCCTGCTGCACCTTCCCCCTTGAAAGTAGTAGAACCAAAGGGTTCATATCTTCTGCCCGCTGACTTGAGTAAATTTTTTACAATATCGGAAATTAAATCTTTCGGAATTTCCCGATCTAGTAAGGGGACCAGAATTTCTAAGGTACTGTTGCTGTAGGCAATTCTGGTTCTTCGTTTTTCCCCTAATTCCTGCAAAATCGACTCGAATTCCAGCCAAGTTATATTGGAAATAGTTACGACACTACCGGGAGAAAGCGTTATTTGGCTAAGGGGTTTGAGGACGGGAGTGATAACAATCATAAGCTGAATGGGGAGCTAGTTGTTAAGTTTGTGCCTAGGGCAGGCAGGATGCCTACCCCACAAGAAAATTTATTCTTTGTGGAACAGGCATCTTGCCTGTTCTCGATCGTTAAGTTTGTGCCAAGGGCAGGCAGGATGCCTAACCCCTACACCCCACAAGAAAACTCATTCTTTGTGGAACAGGCATCTTGCCTGTTCTCGATCGTTAAATTTGTGCCAAGGGCAGGCAGGATGCCTAACCCACAAGAAAACTCATTCTTTGTGGAACAGGCATCTTGCCTGTTCTTGATCGTGCCAAGGGCAGGCAGGATGCCTAACCCCTACACCCCACAAGAAAACTCATTCTTTGTGGAACAGGCATCTTGCCT
>NZ_JAUBPT010000063.1:33679-43346 GCF_036700905.1 Microcoleus sp. S13_C3
GTTCTTGATAAGAATACAAGATATCTATTGAGTTTAGCACGGGCAACGAGAAGAGATTCGCGATCGCACTTTTGACTGAATTCTAGAAAGATCGATCGCACATTTATGACTTCATTGAAGCCAGATTAATTTGACTAACAGACTCATGATTTCTCCCTGATCGGGTGTAATAATGATGCGGTTGTCGGGAATGGCTATCGGATGAGTCCAACGAACAGCTTCCTCGTAGCGCAATGCGTGCAGTTGGTGGATAGTTCGCCGTACCCCCAGCGGCGAACCGATGATGACGTGACGGACTGCTTCGCGATCGCCCTCAAAGGTTTGGTTGGTTAAAACATTCGGCGATGTTTGGTTCGATGATGAATCTTGCAACATAGCTTTGACGAATAATTTTGGATAGGTTTGATGCTTTGTAACGGTAAAACCGCGTACAATAACAAGTTGAAGAAAAGACAGCAATTCCCCTACAGCACAAGTGGCTTACCTGGTGCGGTCTAATCTCTATTAGCTTAAATCTAAATCAATTTAGGGTAGATATCAATTATTTTAGGCAAAACCCAAATAAATTAATATAACTTAACAAATAGCCTATGGAAACCTCAGAAAGAGCCGATCGATCGCCCCTAATGCGACTGAGAGTTCAGCGGTTTATGACTCAAAAGCAGCTAGCAGAGGCACTTGGCGTTACGGAAGCGACGGTAAGCAACTGGGAAGCTGGGCGATCGGTACCGAAGCTAACGCCTGTTCAATATAAGAAGTTGCTAGAGATTCTGCAAATTACTTCTGCTGAATTACCAGACCAATTTGGTTTTCCTAGCGATGCTGATGGATAGAAAACGGAATATTATAATTGAGGCGTTTTATTTAAACGAACTCATACAATGTTTTGAAAAAATGCCTGTTCCACAACATATCAATTTCTTGTGAGGTGGGCATCTTGCCGCCCACTTCAACAGGCAAGATGCCTGTTCCACAACACATCAAATTTCTTGTGGGGTGGGCCGAAGAGCGCGCCCAAATCAACAGGCAAGATGCCTGTTCCACAACTAATCAATTTCTGGTGGGGTGGGCAAGATGCCCGCCCAAAGAAACAGGCAAGATGCCTGTTCCACAACCTATCAATTTCTTGTGGGGTGGGCCGAAGAACCCGCCCAAATCAACAGGCAAGATGCCTGTTCCACAACATATCAATTTCTTGTGGAGTGGGCCGAAGAGCCCGCCCCAAAAAGATTTATCTCTCGCCCTTTTAAACCTTAAACTTCTCCACAATCCGTCTCATCGCCTCTTCCACATTCTCCCGACTATTAAACGCCGAAATGCGGAAATAACCCTCACCCGCCGCACCAAAACCAGAACCCGGAGTTCCCACCACATTGCAAGTTTCCAGCAACTTCTGAAAGAAATCCCAACTCGACAAACCGTGAGGCGTTTTCACCCACACATAAGGTGCATTTTCGCCACCAAAAACCTCGATTCCCGCCGCTGTCAATTTCTCGCGAATAATCGCAGCATTTTCCATGTAAAAATTGACTAAAGCCTGAATCTGTGCCTTGCCAGCCTCTGAATAAACCGCCTCAGCACCGCGCTGCACGATGTAAGAAACTCCGTTAAACTTAGTAGATTGGCGGCGGTTCCACAGCTTCCAAATTTCGACATCGGAACCATCTGCTGCTTTTCCAGTCAAAGTCTTCGGTACAACTGTCAGCGCGCAGCGAGTACCGGTGAAACCAGCATTTTTTGAGAAAGAACGAAATTCGATCGCACAATCCCGCGCCCCTTCAATTTCGTAGATAGAATGCGGTAAACTCGGATCGGTAATATACGCTTCGTAAGCCGCATCGAAGAAAATAATCGAACCGTTAGCTTTAGCATAATTTACCCAAGCTTGCAAGTGTTCCTTGGTTGCAGTTGCCCCCGTCGGGTTATTCGGGAAACACAA
Organism: Microcoleus sp. S13_C3; assembly: GCF_036700905.1. Lineage (NCBI taxonomy): Bacteria > Bacillati > Cyanobacteriota > Cyanophyceae > Oscillatoriales > Microcoleaceae > Microcoleus > Microcoleus sp. S13_C3. Next base: position 35,619 of record NZ_JAUBPT010000063.1, read on the forward strand.
GTAAATTAAATCGACTTTTTTGTCAGTGGGAATTTCCGCAGTAAAATTGTTTTCCGCTGTAATTGGCAGGTAAACTAAACCCCCGTATTCGCCATTTTCGTTCGCATCTCCCGTGTGTCCAGCCATCACGTTAGTGTCTACATACACCGGATAAACTGGATCGGTAACTGCGATCGTGTTATTGTTGCCAAAGATATCGAGAATATTGCCACAATCGCACTTAGAACCATCAGAAATAAAGATTTCCGAAGCATCAACATCGCATCCCCGCGACTTGAAATCGTGCTCGGCAATTTTCTCCCGCAGCCACTCATAACCTTGTTCCGGGCCGTATCCTTTAAAGGTATCCCGCGAGCCCATGTCTTCCACCGCCTTCACCATCGCCTCCCGACAAGCAGCCGGTAGTGGTTCCGTTACGTCGCCAATCCCCAGCCGGATGATGGGCGCTTGGGGATTCGCCTCTGCATAGGCTTTCACCCTGCGCCCAATTTCGGGAAACAGGTAGCCAGCTTTGAGTTTGAGGTAGTTGTCGTTGATAGTTGCCATAGTTCGATCGCTAGAAATGTCGTAGAATAGCTTACTCCCAATTGTCTCTCTCAAGCAGCAGCAAGTTCGGCAACCAGCAATGTACGGGATTTAACGGATGTAACGGATGGATGTTCAGCCAAGACAAAGATTTTCCCCAATCGAACACTCGAACACTCTGCTAATTCGCCATTACAGGCAATCTGCGTACTTGCTCAACAGCCATTGACCAAAAAATCAAATCTGCTTGTATAATCAAAATAGTGTGCAGCGCAGAAACAATTATGGACGAGATCGAGTACGCCAAACTCTATCAGGAACTGGCGGCAATTCTGGATGAGTTTAATTTGGGTTGGGTAGTTCAACAAGTAGCCGATACTGTAGAGATAGGCAAAGTAATTGAAGAGCGATCGCTCAAACGAAAAACACCTCTGCTGAAGATAGAAGATTATACCGCAAAAGAACAACTTTTGCTGTTAATTAATGCTGTCGAACAAGCGACGGTCAACACTTCCGAAATGGAAGACGAAATTGCTTATTTCTTGAAAGTAGAATCAGAAACATCTCCTCTCGGCACAAAAATTACCTTTGCCAATTCAGGTGCCCAAACAGCCAAAACAATCGAGTTTACCTCCAGCGTCACAGCCCCCCGTCACAAACAGGCGATCGCCCTCAAGAACTTGCTGGAAAAACTGCCCTCTGGGCCGAGCAACTACGCCATCAATTCCGAAATTAAAAGCAAATTAAAAAGCTCGATCGATCCCGATTTTAACACAGCGGCAGAACAAGCCAGAATTTTTGACACTTACCTCTTCACCATCCTGCTAAAAGCAGTTGCTAATGAAGGCGGTACTATTTATTACAACAATGTTTTAGACGACGAAACACCGAAATATTTAACATTTAGAAAAACGGCGGGAAAAATCCACGGAACTGCACATCCATACACTCATGCTGTTGTGGAATTTCCCGACAAACCAGCCCTGGAAGTTCACCTAGGAGTAAAAGTCCAAGGTAGAGCCGGAGTTCTGCACAACTGCAACGTTTTAATTTTGTACCAAAAAGAAGCAAATATCTGCCGCTTGCTCAACCGCGAACCCCGGCACTCGCAGGTAATTTTAGCAGTAAAATCGGAACACAGCACCTCAGAACTTAAACTAGAAATGGCTGGTGCTTTTATCGGCTTAGCGTCAGACATTCGCTACGAAGGCGGCAGCTATTTCATTTCTAACAGTTACTCGCAACCCGTAGCAAAATTGCTAACTACCGCTCGCAAAAAATGGGAACTCAACATTTTTCCTAGCGCCACAAACGATGTCCACCGGCTGATGTACTCGTTTCAAACTATCTTTAAAGACTTTAAGGCCAGAAACTAACATCAGGGAATTGGGGATTGGGCATCGGGCATCGGGAATTGGGGATCGGAAGTAGTTAGTGTAGGACTTATGCGTAAATACCAAAGAAACCAGGTTTTTTACCAGGATTCAACGCTCAAATCCAGTATTTAGTAAAAGAAACGGTTTCTGCGTCTAGGACTATAGTGGCTAGTGGTTACTTGTTAGTAGTTTTTCTAATAACAAATAAAAACCAACAAATTACCAATGCCCCATGCCCGATGCCCAATTCCCAATTCCCGATGCCCAATGCCCCATGCCCCATGCCCCATGCCCCATGCCCCATGCCCCATGCCCCATGCCCCATGCCCAATATAATTTATGATGTTGCGAGCACCCGAACCTTACGAATAATGTTTAAGAAAGATAAATCTTCCCTGCTGTTTACGATCGGAGCCGCCACACTTCTGATCGGTTTAGGCTTTGTCACCTACTACCTCGTCATTTCCCGTGGGCCCGCCAAAGATTTGCCAGCGGGGGCAACGGTTGTCCCCCAAGATACGATGATGGCCCTATCCATCAGCACCGATGAATCGCAGTGGAATAAACTGCGAGAATTTGGCACGCCGGAGTCAAAAGCTTCGTTTGAGAGGTTTTTAACGGAAATGCGCGATCGCCTCCTCACCAGCAACGGCTACGCCTACCAGCAAGACATTCAACCCTGGGTGGGTAACACAGCAATGGTAGCCTTTCTCCGCAACAAAATAGCTATACCAGCCCCCTCGCCCGCACCCAACGCGCCCCCATCTCCGCCAATTCAACAGTCAGTGGCAATTATCCTGCCAATTGCCAACCCGATCAAAGCCAAAGAATTATTAGCAAAACCCAAGCCTCTCAGCCAAGGAAAAATAGTTGAGCGTAATTATAAAGGCGTCCAAGTCACAGAAACTCAAGGGGTACCCGATCGCAATTTCTCAGTCGCGGTACTCGGCACAAACTATCTAGCAGTCACCACAGATCCTAGCGCTACAGACAGAATAATCGACACATACAAAGGTGAACCTTCCCTAGCCAAAACCCCTGGCTATGCAGACGCCATAGACAAAATAAAAAGTCCGGGCGCCTTCGGTCAAATCTACGTCAATATGCCAGTTGCCGCCGCCTATGCCGCCGCCAACTCAGCCCGTGAAATTTCGCCAGAAAACCTCGAAAAACTGCAACAAAATCAAGGGTTTGCCACCACAGCGACGCTGGAAGAAGAAGGAATTGCCTTCAAATCAGTCTCTTGGCTAAAACCAGATTCTACCAGACGGATAGCAGTAGAAAACAATGCTCTAAAAATGGTTGACCGCCTGCCAAGCAATACAATAATGATGGTATCTGGCGGCAACTTGCAGCGTTTGTGGCAAGACTACGTATTGGGAGCCGAGGCCAACCCGATTTCCCCGATTAATCCCCAAGTTTTACGCACAGGTTTAAAATCCACTACCGGCATGGATTTAGATAAAGACTTGATGAACTGGATGGCGGGAGAATTTTCTCTATCATTAATACCAGCGCCCGCCCAGAATCCCAGAGACAAATTTGCTGCCGGATTTGTATTTATGGTGGAAACCAACAACCAGGGCGCAGCCGACAAATCCCTGAAACAGCTTGATGAAACGATGAAAATGAAAGGGTTTAGAGTGGAGGAAATTCAAGTCGGCGGCAAACCGGCGATTAAATGGACATCGCCGTTTGGAGGGATTACGGTAACTCGCGGCTGGATGAACAATGTAGCGTTTATGACAGTAGGAGCTCCCGTGGTTGATGCGATCGTTCCGGCGCCGAAAAGTCCGCTTTTAAGCAGCGAACTGTTCCAGAAAACAGTACGATCGGAACTTAAACCCCACAACGGCAATTTCTTCATCGACACCGAGACGGCGTTTAATCCGAAAAACCTAGCTTTGCCGGAGTTTCCTCCCAGCCAAAAAATGTGGATTGACGCCACGCGGTCGATCGGCGTTACAGCGGCCGTCATTGGCGATCGTACCACCCGTTATGACGCTTTTGTCGGTCTCAAAAAATCCACCCAATCCACTCCTTCTGCAAATCCTTCACCGCGCCCTGCTTCACCGCGCCCTGCTTCACCCAGTCCCTCGCCCACTGTCCAAACTTCACCCAATTAACTCTTAAATCCTGCCACAAATCCGCCTGCACACCCCCTTAAACACCCACAGGGCGAGCGATTAAAACCCAAAAGCAGGCGATCGCAATCGGCAATAGTGGACTTGACTATAAGAGGGAAATAGAGCCGGATTTAAGTAGTTTTACTTCACAAAACCTCACACAAATAAACCAAACAACCCGGTTTTTTATTTAAATAAACCGGGTTTTTGAACACCCTAACAATTTGACTTATATCATGTCCGGTCGATTACCCTGATTCCTGTAGGGGCGGGTTCACCAATAATATTTGCCAAAAAGGGACAATCTCACAAACCCGCCCCGGCAATTGTATTATGGGCGATCGATCGGACATGATATTACTGAAGAATAATTCAGAATTAAACAGCCAGAATCCAGAAGGGATTCTGTGCGACAGGATGGAGAATCGAGGTTTAAAGCCCCCGATTTTAATCGTGGATCACAAAAAATTCTTTCCGTGACCGTTAACCCTCACTTCAGGCATGGGGTATTGGGAATTCAGAATTCTGTCTTCTGACCGAAAGCACCCACCATACAAGCCCCCGGATTCATTCCGAAAGCAGACTCAAGACCCAGAAATAAAAAACCTGTATCCGATGAAACTTGCCCCCGAATTTATCCGTGGGGTCAATGCTTAAATCTAAAATCTAAAATCTAAAATCTAAAATCCCTTGACTCCTTCTCATTTCTTCTTTCCCTAATTTTAAGTTTCGGCAAGTGTCGAGTATTTTTTGTTTTCTATAAAATATTTGGGGATGTTTCCGGGTCAGTATTGGACGCAGAAACCTAGTTTTTGAACCCCTATACTTCCTTCAGACTATCAATAATAGTTAAAGAAACGGGTTTATAGGCGTCGGAGAGCCTCTAGAAAGGCCGTTTTTGTTATGTTTTATTAATATGTCATGGGGAAGATACAGAGCCTAGGCATTTCGAGTTATATTTAGATTGTGGAAAAGATACGCTGAGAAAATTGCCAAAGCAAAGGCCATTTCTACCCATTGACTCCTGAATGCACTTGCAGTCAGAAACCCGGTTGCTTCATAAAGATAGCGTCTTCAACCGTTCCGAAAAACCTATGCAGATATTGGCCTTCCTAGTCAGCACCTGTACAACATCGGAACGTGCAGTCAAGCGTCTTAACTGACTACGTTCATCTGGTCATAACACCGTGATGTAAACGCCAGCATTATGCACTGTCGAAGGCGATTAATGAACGAGTGAACAGGTTTATAGCCAAGCGTGTCGCTTTCCTAACAAGGGAACGTGAACATTTACCAGGCAAACCTTACTTAGCAATAAGACTGACAGAATAGCTCACAAATACCCCCTCTGAAAATGAGGGGTAGATTTCCAATCTTCTACGAAATTGACCAGACACAGCACAGATGTGCAACTCTTTAGTGACACAGCCGTCCACCCAAGTTTTTTCTACAAAGCCGGTTTCTTTATTTAATTTCTGTGATTTATAGCGGTTCTCAAGCGTAGTGAGGTATGGGGTTAGTCCTATGCCCTATGCCCTATGCCCTATGCCCTCTGTCCTATGAGCACCTCATGTTACTGAGAAAGACTATATATATTTTACCCATTAAAAACCTATGAAAACCGTCAAAAATATTCAAAAAACGTCGAAATTCCTCTCAAAAGCAAGAATAAGCAAACTGACACTTGCTCTGCAAATAGTCTTAATAAATCTTTACTTTGTGCAAGCCAAAGCAGAAGGTCAAACAATTGTTCCAGCGGCGGACGCAACGGGCACTACCGTCACTCCCGCAGCCCAAAACGGAACTGCTGGGCAGCCAACCCGCTTCGATATTCAAGGCGGAAAATTATCGAGCGATCGACAAAATCTTTTCCACAGCTTTAAAGAATTCGGCTTGTCGGAAAATCAGATTGCCAACTTTATATCAAACCCCAACATTCGCAACATTTTAGCGGGCATAGGCGGCGGCAACCCCTCGATTATTAACGGCTTAATTCAAGTAACCGGCGGCAATTCTAACTTGTTTCTGATGAATCCATCCGGCATCATATTTGGCAACAGTGCCAGCTTAAACGTGCCGGCTTCTTTCACAGCAACCACCGCCACCGCTATTGGATTTGGTTCAAACTCGTTTAACGCTGTCGGTACTAGCACTTACACATCTCTGACAGGCGCGCCCAATTCCTTTACTTTTGGAGCCGATCGAGCAGGGGCAATTATCAGCACGGCAGACTTAGCAGTCAAGTCAGGGCAGAACTTAACCTTGCTCGGCGGCACCGTTGTCAGCACCGGCAGCGTTTCGGCCCCAGGCGGTCAAATTACCGTAGCATCAGTCTCCGGGACAAATTTAGTGCAGATCCGCCAGCGAGGCAATTTGCTGAGTTTGGAAATCGAGCCGCCCTCAGCGACGAGCACCACAGAAAGATCCAGCACAGCTTCGACATTCTCGATCGCAACCTTGCCCGAACTACTCACAGGTATCGGTAAAACAAACGCTACAGGCCTCAGCGTCAATGCCAGCGGTGAAGTGGTACTCACGGCGTCTAACCGAGCATTAGCTGCGGGGGACGTAGCACTAAAAGAGGCAAACGCTCGGGCGATCGAAATTCAAGCAGCCAACACCATTGCAGTCAGCGGAAACCTGACAAGTTCCCAAGGCGGCGCGATCGCCCTAGAAGCTAGGGGCGACATTAGCACTGCGGATCTCGACTCCCACTCCGACACCACCGCAGGCGGCAACATCAGCGTCACCAGCCGTACAGGAAAAGTAGAAACAGGCAATATCAACGCAAAATCGAGCGACAAAACCAGCAACGCCGGACACGTTAGTATTGCAGCACCCTCAAGCAGCATTCAAACAGGATTCATAGACGCCAACTCCGAAGAAAAACAAGGCGGCGAAGTCACCCTCAACGCCCGCAACGACATCCAAGTAACCCATATCAACACCGAAGGCCGAACAGGCGGAGGAGATATTGACATTACAGCCGGCCGTTATTTCCGAGCCACAGGCACTTTCACAAACGATAACAACTGCTTGTCGCAAGCTTGCAGCATTTCCGCATCCACGACTGGTAGCGCTAATGGTGGAGATATCACCTTTCGCCACGGTGGCGAAGCCTCGAACACTCCTTTCAGCGTCGGGGCCGACTATAACAAACTCAACGGTACTGCTGGCAGCATTGCCACTGGGGGTCCAAAGAAGGAAAATGTTATTACGCAGGGAAGTTATTTCAGCCCCGACCCTCAGATAGTACAGCCGACCCAAATTAACATTACGGCTTCTTCTGTCTCGCCCACACCCGCACCGACACCAGCACCGACACCAGCACCGACACCAGCACCGACACCAGCACCGACACCCGCACCGACACCCGCACCGACTCCAGCGCCGACTCCAGCGCCGACTCCAGCGCCGACTCCAGCGCCGACACCAGCACCGACTCCAGCGCCGACTCCAGCGCCGACTCCAGCACCAGCGCCGACTCCAGCGCCGACTCCAGCACCAGCGCCGACTCCAGCGCCGACTCCAGCACCAGCGCCGACTCCAGCGCCGACTCCAGCACCAGCGCCGACTCCAGCGCCGACTCCAGCACCAGCGCCGACTCCAGCGCCGACTCCAGCACCAGCGCCGACTCCAGCGCCGACTCCAGCACCAGCGCCGACTCCAGCGCCGACTCCAGCACCAGCGCCGACTCCAGC